>CAYSHJ010000189.1:0-5580 GCA_964430385.1 uncultured Planctomycetaceae bacterium | reverse complement strand
AGGCCAGTTGCTTGACGTGGAATGTGTTGATGTCGCGAATCTTTTCCATCTTGGCTTTGTCGTTGCCGTGGTGCGAAAGCTCGTGATGCCCCTCGGACACGTTGATAAACGGGTACGATTTATTGCTCCCCTCGTTCGCTAGGACGAACGTGCTGACACGCGTGCTGTCGGTTTGAAATGCCAGCACCAGCAGGTCGCACATCAGGCGAATGTGCTCTTCGTAGCTACCGGGGATGCCGGCGGGAGCGGGCGTGTCGGGCGTCTTCACCGGCGGCAAGGTCGCGGCGCGTTCGATGCGTTGTTCGATGTCGCGGACCGCGCTGAAGTACTCGTCGAGCTTGCGCACGTCGTTGACTCCCAGTTTGCCATTGAGGTCTTTCGAGTCCTCGCGCACGAAATCGAGCACGCTGCGGCGGCGAACGTCCCGCTTCACCCGGTCGGCGTCCGGCACCGAGGTGAAGAGCCGCTCGAAGACCAGCTTCGGATTGACCTCCTTCGGCAGCGGCTGCGTCGCCGATTTCCACGCCATCGTGGACGAGTACACGCACGAGTAACCCGAATCGCAATTGCCGGCCATTGCTCCCGCTTCGGTGCCGATTTCGAGCGATGGCAGCCGAGTGCGATCACCGACGCGCGATGCCGCGACTTGATCGACCGACGTACCGGCCCGGATGTCAGTGCCGTCCGTCTTACGCGGCTGAGAGCCGGTGAGGAACGCGCCGAGCGCTCGCGCGTGATCGCCGCCGCCATCGCCGTGAGGCCGAGCTTTGTCGGCAGTCAATCCCGTGAGCACCGAAAACTTCGACCGCACTGCTTCGAGCGGCTTCAAGATCGCGGGCAACTCATAGTCGGCCCCCTCGGCCTTCGGCGTCCAATCGGCCATGTTGCAGCCGTTGGGCACATACAAGAACGCCATGCGATTCGGAGCGGCCTGCTGCGGCTTCGTTGCACTATCGGCCCACGCGGTCATCGGCCCCATCGCCTCCAACCACGGCAACGAAACAGCAACTCCCAGGCCTTTTAGGACAGTTCGACGGGCGAGTGGGCTGGTCATGAAAATGTCTCCGGAAGATTCGAGGCAAACTGACAGAAAGATGAGGGACAGAAAAATGAATTCAATGGCCTGATGTTTCTGTCCCACATCTTTCTGTCAAAACCGGATTTCACTGCGACGAGCTTTGACTGTTTCCGCGTCGCATGCGGAAGGGGTCACTTTTCGCAATCTCCAAAATCAACGTCGAAAACTTGTAGGCGTTGCTCGCCAGCGCGGAGTTGATCCGGCTGATCGTTGGCTTGTCATAGTAATCAAGTCCGCGACCGAGCGCATACGTCAGCATTTTTTCGGCGACGCAGCGAGCGAACAAATCTTTTTTCTCTTTCAGAATCGCCTTCAGCTCGGCGGGACCTTGAAACGATCGGCCGTCGGGCAACGTTCCGGACGGATCAATCGGAAACTCGCCGTCTTTTTCGCGAAAGCCACCGATCGCGTTGAAGTTCTCGAACGCGAAGCCCAGTGGGTCCATGCGGGCGTGACAGTTCGCACAGGCTGGGTTCGCTCGATGCTGCTCCATCCGCTGGCGGAGCGTGCCGGACAAAACGGCCTTTGCGTCCTGTGCCAACTCCGGCACGTTCGGCGGAGGTGGCGGAGGTGGCTTACCGAGCAATTGTTCCAGCACCCAGCGGCCTCGTTTGACGGGTGAGGTGCGCGTGGGATTTGACGTCACCGTCAACACGCTGGCCTGAGTCAACAAGCCGCCGCGTTCCGTGTCGGTCAAAGAGACGCGCACAAACTTTTCGCCGCGAATTGGCTGCCCACCAGGCTTCGCTGGCTGCTGATCGATACGACTTCCGTTCGTGTCCGAGATGCCGTAATGCCGCGCGAGTTGCTCGTTCAAGAATGTGAAGTCGGCGTCGAGCAGTTCGAGCACGCTGCGGTCTTCGCGTAGAATCGCGTCGACAAACATCCGCGTTTCGGTCAGCATCGCCTGTCTTAGCGAATCATTGAAATCCGGGAAAAGCTTCGCATCCGGGGCGAACGCAGCGAGGCGTTTGAGTTGCAGCCATTGCACCGCAAATTGATCGACCAGTGAGGCCGAGGCGCGCGGGTCTTTCAACATCCGGAGGACTTGTGGTTCGAGGTTCTGCGAGAGTTCGCCGAGCCGAGCCAGTTCAAACAGCTCTGCGTCCGGCATCGTGTTCCACAAGAAGTACGACAGCCGCGACGCGAGTTGAAATTCATCAAGCGGTCGCGCGTCCGGGCTGTCGGGACGGTCATCGAGCTCAACTCGAAACAAGAACTTCGGCGAGCACAGCACGGCCTGCACGGCCCATTGCATTCCGGCTGCCCATTTCTGGCCATCAGCAACGGCCTGATTGACCACCTGGCACAGGGCCTCGATTTCTTGAGGTGTCGCGGGCCGACGGTAGCCGCGCGACAGCAGCCGCGTGAGCACTTCACGAGTCTGCTCAGCCTGCGGTTTGTCCGGCGCGCATGCCAACAGCATCAATTGCGACGCCGGCCGAGTCTCCAACGGGCCTTCGGTCCAAATGTGTTCGATAAACAACTGCGGCGGCTCTTCGCCCTGGGGTGGTTTGACCACCGCGATGCCGGCTCGCTGAATGTCGCCTCGGCGGTTGATCGGGAATTCGATCTGCTGCACCTGATTGGCGTCGCGAGCGGTGATCTCGAACGTCTTGAGAATCTTCAGCGGCTTCATCGTCGTCAGCGCCGCACCCATGAGTTGCTCAACCTCTTCGTCGCTCGACACCTCGTTGAGTTTCGCACCTGAGAGAAACAGAACGACCTTCACCGGCGAAGAACCTTTCGTCTCCGCGTACAGATTCGCCCGGAGGATCAGATCCGCGTCGGCCGAGAACTTGAGATAGTCCCCGGCCGCAGCGAACGGCCCCGAGTTGACCGGCTCCGAGTCTGTCGGATTCAACGGACGGAACCGCCCTTGCGGCGTCTGAGCATTGTTGGGCTGCAAATAGCGGCCAGACAAATAGCGACGAGCCGGCGGTGGCGGATTCACGAGAATCACCCTCTCGGCGACCGTCTCCGCCGCCGCGAGGTATCGCTCCATCAGCACCGGCGAGAGAGTCAGCACGTCACCGATGTTGTCGAAGCCGTGCCCAACGTCGTCCGACGGAAAATCCACCGCCGGGTTGAAGTCCGCTCCGACGAGATCGCGAACCGTGTTCGCGTACTCGACCCGATTGAGCCGCCGCATCGTGACGTGTCCCGGATCGGGCTTCGCGTTGCGGTCGGCGCGCTCGATCAGCTTGCCGATCGCGCCCAGAAACTCCTCAACCTGCTTCATCTCCGGGCGCGGCTGCTTCTCTTTCGGCGGCATCTCGCCCACCTCGACCATTTGCACCACGTTGTCCCACGCCTCGCGTCCCTTGATCACGGACAAGTCATCGCGAAACTGGTGCAACTG
Organism: uncultured Planctomycetaceae bacterium; assembly: GCA_964430385.1. Lineage (GTDB taxonomy): Bacteria > Planctomycetota > Planctomycetia > Planctomycetales > Planctomycetaceae > CAYSHJ01. The sequence goes on along the minus strand of CAYSHJ010000189.1, from coordinate 2,140 downwards.
GAATCCAGCCTTCGGCTCCTTCTCGCCGTGACACTGCACGCAGTGCTGCTTGAGGAACTTGTCGATCGTCTGGAATTCCGGCGACGCGGCCGCATCCTCACCGAACGAAGCATCGGCGGCGGCGATGACGAACATCATCGCGGTCAGAACAAACAGCGACCGCGCGGACGAATTTGAAAACATAAGTGTCGAGCAACTTGAGGCAGGCGATTGAGGAGGGCAGGGCGAGGGTCAGGCACTATCGGTGAGAGCAGCGCGGGCGCGCCAAAGTGAGTTGAACGTAGCGAGCGAGCTGGCGTCGGGCAATCCTGTCGTGTTCCAGACATGACTTTTCGCGACGAGCCAACCACTATACCTCGCGCGGGGCGTCAGGAGAGATTTGGCGAGTCGGGTGGCGTTAGCCCCCGGACTCATCCGCGTGCCGTTCTGTCCTCGCCAAGGACGTCTCATTCGTGATCGCGCACAGTAGTATATGTTGCGGACCTCAATACGAAAGGACCATCCATGCCCAAGAAGTCATGCCGCGCGATGTCGACAAAAGTCCGCGCCTTCTGCTGGATCGCCAGCATCGTTTGTGTGCCGTCGGCGTCTGCAGCTTACGCCGAGTCGATTTGGCTGGAAGCTGAGCACCTGACCGGTATCAATGGTTATTGCTGGCCGATGGGAACGCCGGCGATGAAGAAGACGAGTGGGCATTGGGGCCTGTCGGGCCCAGGTTGGGCGGCGGAATGGAATCAGGGTGGTGAGAGCGGCTTCCTCTCGATCGCAACGGCAGCCGATGACGACCACGCAACCGCGACGACGCAGATCGAAATCCCGGCCGACGGCCAATATTTTGTCTGGGTTCGTTACGGCGATTGGCGCGAGCAGCCGGAGCCGTTTGAGATTCGCGTCGAACAACCGGGCGGAGCGGCTGCGTGGTTGGGCAAGTACGGCGAGCAGGCGGTCATCGACGAAGACAACGAAGCGAAACTTTATTGGGGCTGGGCGTTCGCGTGGGATGCTCGACAGGCCACGTTCCGAAAAGGACCAGCGACGTTGCGCTTGCTTTCGACGCAGAAGGCTCCGCAGCCGAGGCAGATCGACACGATCGTGCTCACAACCGACGCGACGTATCGGCCGCTCATCAAGGACCGGCCGAAGCATCCGAGTTGGCAAGTGCTCGACGAATATCGCCAGAAGCGTCCCAAGAACCTCACGCCGCTGGCGCGACGCGCTCCGTTCGTAGTTCCGCCTTTAGGCGGCGCCGCTGCTGCGAACGCGGACCGCCTGAAGGCGGAACTACCAACTTCGTGGAAAGTCCGCACGTTCCGCGACAAAGACTTTGTGTACCTCTGGAACTCCGCCGAAGCCGGACCAACGGCCGACTGGTTGCTCAGCGACGAACCAAATCGAGTCTTGTTTCCTTACGGCCTTCGGGACGAGGATGCGGTCCAAGAATTGAAGCAGAAGTACGGTGGCAAAGCTGACGTACCGATCTATTCGGACTCGCGTGTTGCGCCCGCGTTTCACGGCGTCGGCGCGGGTATCTTCGCCACGGACCCGAAGACCGGAGAAGTCAACGCGTCCGGGTTGCGGTTCGCCAAGTGGCTTGACGAGCATCCCGATCGGCAATGGGGCATGATGATGAACTATCACCCCGGCCAGCCGATCGGTGAGAAAGGTCAAGCGTTGTTTGCCAAGTACCGCGATCGCTATGTCGGCTCGATTTCCGGCGAGAGCCTTGGTTACTTTTATCCGAAGCCGGACGACATGAAAGCCGCGACCGAAAAGGCGACGACTCGGCGGCAACTGGTCGAGGCGTTCACGCCGCTGACTCTCGCCGGCAACACGGAAAAATATCGAGCGGTCTACGGCAAAGACCTCGACGCGAATCCGTATCTGGACGTGATCTCCTGCCTGTCGGTCGGCAACATTCTGTGGGCGCCGATCCTCAGCCAATGGGGCGTCCGCACGATCGGCTACGAGTCGGCGACGGCCACTTCGTCGGTTCTCAACATGCGCTGGGCGTTCATGCGCGGCATCGCTCGGCAGGGGGAGCACCTCACGGCGACGTACCGCTCGTGCAACTTCGGCGATGCCTCGACGATCTTCAGCAACATCGGCAGCTTTCACACGCCGCAAGCGATCTTCGACAACT
>CAYSHJ010000188.1:0-3725 GCA_964430385.1 uncultured Planctomycetaceae bacterium | reverse complement strand
CAGTGGTCTCGGCCAGCGCCGCCGTTGATGCGCGGCGTGCGACCGAACTCGCCGAAGGCCATGACCAGCACGTCGTCGGCGAGACCGCGTTGGTGCAAGTCGGTCACGAGCGCGGCGACGGCGCGATCGAACTTCGGAAGCAAATTGTTCTTCAGTTGAGCAAAGTTGTCCCCGTGAGTGTCCCAGCCGCCGCCGGCTTGGATGGTCACGTAGGTCACGCCGGCTTCGACCAGTCGCCGAGCCAGCAGGCAACTTTGGCCGAGATCGGTGCGGCCGTACTGGTCGCGCAGCTTCGGGTCTTCTTTTTGAATGTTGAATGCTCGCACGGCGCGGTCATTGGTGATCATCTCCATCGCGTCGCGATAGAACTGGTCCAGGCCGACGATATCCCCTTGCGTGTCGATGTCGCGGCGGATGCCGTCGAGCTTTGACATCAAGCCTTGTCGCCGTTCGAGACGCGCGAGGCTGACTCGGCCAGGCAGTTTCAAATTGCGGACGTTGAAGCCGTCGTCGTTCGGGTTGCTCTCCGGAGCGAACGGGTTGTACGACGCTCCGAGATACGCGGCCTTGCCCAATCCCAACGAGTTCGGCAGGTTGACGTATGCGGGCAGACTCTCGGCGTTCGCTCCCTTCATCTTGGCCACGACCGAGCCGGTCGCCGGATAAATGTTGTTGTTGACCTCGATGGTCGGCTGGTAGCCGGTGAGCATCCATTGCGATCCCATGCCGTGTCCAGCGTTTGTGTGAAACGCCGAGCGGACGATCGCCAGCTTGTCCATGATCTGCGCTTGCAACGGCAAATGCTCGCCAATCTCGATGCCGGGGACGTTGGTCGGGATCGGCTTGAACTCACCACGAAACTCCGAGGGAGCATGTGGCTTCAGATCGTACATGTCGTTGTGGCTGGGCCCGCCCGCTTGCCAAATCTGAATGACGGCTTTTCGTCGAGTTGGCTTGCCCGAAGCTGTTTCGGCTTGAAGCGTACCGGCGAGCGTCAAACCGCCGATGGCCAGTCCACCGACGCGAAGAAAATTGCGACGAGAAACACCGTCACAATTGCGGGTGGCAGAGCCAATCAGGTCAAGCATGTTGGGAGACCTTTTGCGGCGGGAGAAGCAGGCGGGCAGGTGTCAAAGTATAGATTACTTCGGCAAGCCGGGCAGGAACACGGATTTTGATCTGTTTTTTCCGCTTGGCCGGAAGATTTGAACTGGGGAGATCGGCTGGATTCGCGGAGAGTGCCTGACCGGATTCCCCTCCGGCTCACCGTTTTGCAGACCGACGGAGGTCACTCGCGACACGGTCCCACAGGTTGCGAGCGGGGAACGAGTGCGTCGTGGCTTGCTCGTTGGTCAGCGCGGCTCGCGAGGAAACGTCGCGGCCGACACGCGGCTCTTCGATTTGGAATTGCACGCTGCCACGCGGCGGAGTTTGTTCTTCGGGCGACAGGCTGAGCGGAACTGTGTGCCAACCCGATCCAGACGCCGCGTGTTGATGGCCCAGGTCGTAGAGATTGCGCATGACACGCGGATCGAAGATCAACGGGGATGCCTCTTCGGCAAGTTCGCGAGGCACTGCCGTCAATGCGAACGACGCTCCGGCCCAACGGCTCAGCAAGTACGTCTTTAACAGGTCGCCGTCCATTTGCGATTGCAACACGCCGCCGACGGACTCCTCGATGACGTGAGTCAACCGCCGTTGAACTTGCCGCCGAGGCAGTCGCAACTGTCCCGCGACGATCACGTACACCTTCAAGTTGTCGCGTACCTGCGGCGATTCATTGGGGAGCGACAGGCCCAGCATGGCCGGTTGCAAGAAGAGTGACGCCGCCACGCCGCCGTCCACGTGCAGTTCGGTGTGACGTTTCCCAGCGACCGCGATGTCGATTTCGACGGGGGGCAATAGCCCAGGCACGGACGCCGACGCCAGAAGCACGTCCCGAAACAGTTCGAGCTTGCCGGGATCATCGCTGGCGGCGATCGCACCCATGTCCCAGACGACCAAGCGCTTGGTGTCGAGATCGGTGGTGCCCACGTACAACCGGCGTCCGTCGCGATGAGCTTCGGCCACTTTCGCCACAATGCTGCGAGTGATCTGCGTGGCAATCTTCTGCTTCAACGGAGCCGAATCGGCCAGCGAGTCGGCCCATAACAACGTCGGTAACCAACGCCGCGCGAAGACGTCCCTTTCTTGGCATTCGGTGTAACCGCACCGCAGGATGTCGTCGTACTCCGATCCCAGAAATGCAAACGGAGCGATCAGCGCACCAGTGCTGATCCCCGTCACGACATCGAACTGCGGCCGCGCGCCGCTGGCCGACCAGCCGTTCAAGACGCCGACCGTGTACGCTCCGTTCGCTCCGCCGCCCGAAAGAACCAAGATGTTCCGAGACGCGAATTCCGTCGCGGCCACCGGCACGATGCTGCCGGTCTGAAGCCGCGGTGAGATGGCCGAGGAGCCTCCCACCTCGACCAGCCGAGCCGACGGAGGCAGGTTCAATGGCACATGCTTCCGCTGGGTGACACAGCCGACCAGCCAAACGGCCGCGAAGCAGGTCCAACAAATTGCGAATGGGCTTCGCGGCATTGTTTCGTGCAGCACGCTCTCAGGACGTTTACGACAGCCAACCGAATGGGGCGGACTTGTAATTCAAAACGGCCAAATGAGAAAAGCCAAATTGCAGGAGACGATAAACCTCGGGCGCACGACGCACTTTGCACGACCGCCTCACGACTCACGAAATAACCGACGGCCCTTGAATTCAAATCGCGGCAGACTTCCGGCCGGAACGGAGACCAGTTCCGGCCGGAAGTGCAGCCGGCTCTGCAGAGTGGTCTCGATGCGCATGAGCAAGTCGTGAAGTCGCTGGCGGCAATCGGGCACGCGGTCATCGAGCGTCGTCTCGATTTCGATGCGTAGCTCCGCCATCGCTTGCCGCGTGGAAGCCGAGAGGCGGTATTCGACGATCTCCGGAAACTCGCGGAGGATCGCTTCCACGGACGTGGGAAAGACGTTGTTGCCACGAATCGTCAGCATGTCATCCACGCGGCCGAGAATGCCGCCTTTCAAGCGGATCAGTTGTCGTCCGCACGGACACGGTTGCGAATCGAGTTCGACGATGTCGCCGGTGCGATAACGAATGACCGGCGAACCGACTCGGCCAAGCGTCGTGATGACCAACTCGCCGCGGAGAGGTTCTTCCTGCTTCTCTGCCTTGTGCCCGCCGCCCGCCGCCCGCTCCAGATCAAATGACTGTCCGGTCGCGGTGTCGATGATCTCCGCGATGCACTCAGTTTCGAGAACGTGCAGTCCACCAGGATTCTCGACACACTCGGCGGCTAGCGGCCCGACCTCGGTCATCCCCCAGTGGTCGATGACTCGCGCGCCCCAGGACTCTTCGATGTGCTGCCGGATCGACGGTACGCTGCCGCCCGGTTCTCCGGCGACGATCAGCAGTCGGACCGACTTCAACATTTCCGACCTGGTCGTCGCTCCCGGTTGTTTCGCCAACTCCGCGGCAACTTCCGCGAGCCGCAGCGCGTACGTCGGGGTGCAACACACCACGGTCGCTTGATTCTCGTCGATAAACTTCAGCCGCGATTCGCTCGACATCCCACCGGCGGGCAGACACAGCCGTCCCAACCGCGCCGCTCCTTCAAACGCCGCCCAAAAGCCGAGAAACGGTCCGAACGAAAACGGAAACGCCAATCGGTCGTCGGAGCGCA
>CAYSHJ010000187.1:0-2287 GCA_964430385.1 uncultured Planctomycetaceae bacterium | reverse complement strand
TCGAGTTCCAACCGTCAGACTCGGTACGATTTCATTTTCAAGCAATCTGAGAAAGCCCAAATCCAAGTGTTCAAACCCTACGTTCACAGGGCTGGCCATTCGGCCCCCACCTTCGGAGCCTTGATAAACCGCAGTCCTGGCACGCTATCAACTTTCTCAACTTCAGGCTCGGTCACCGGCAGCTTTGGACCCACGTTTACAGCGTCAGCAAATTCCGCATCGACGTTCCACCGCTTCCATCGACCATCGCTTTCTACGATCACGTAATTCTCCCCGACGAAGAGGATCGCGACCGCGTGGTTTCCGATCTTGAGTCTTGATCCACTCGCAAACTTCAAGAGATCGTTTCCAGAACGATCAATCATCTCTGCGACGCGGTTCCCACGCGATGACGATCGGTCGTCAACGAACGTTTGTGTCAGGAGCACATGTGGCGTTTGCGATTCAGGGATTCCCCCCGGTTGACGCAGAATGTCACGCATCAAATCGCCTCCGAAGACATACTCCGCCTCTTGAGTTCTCGCGGCACGCGCCCACTGCAAATCGGCCAGTCGAGATGTCCCGGGCTGACGGTTTTCACTCTTGATCTCGGGCCGTCGAGCTGTCCCTTCCGGACTGACCCCCCTCTTGATCTCGGGCAGGTGAGGCGTCTCTATCGGACGTTCACCCTCCATCGTTGTCCAAGCCCCACGTATTTCGCCGTCAACGACTCGAATTGAAATGTGTCCACGGCGATTTTCACCCTCCTGCCACGACCCTTTGAAGCAGTTGTCGAGACTTGACCACTTCAATTGCATCGTTCCAGCCTTCTCCGGGACGGAACCGGTGAAACTTCCTGCATAGTCACCGGACTTGCTCAGTTCGAGCACGACCACTCCCCAGTCTTCACCGACCCACTGGCCAGTGATGCGTGGTGCGTTCCCGCCACTGCCGCTCGTGGCTGTCGTCGCGGCGTTTGTCGAATACAGCTTCAGCGCGTCGAGCAGTTCTTCGGCAAGTTGTCCTTTCACCCGTTGTTTCCAGGGATTGTTGGAACTGAACTTTGTCGGCAGGGCATCCGTGTCAGGCGCGATGTTCAATCGCATGCCGTCCTCTTTAACCTCGTAGATGCCGCGCACCGGCTTGCCTGCGACATCGACAAACGAGATTCGTTTGGGTGTGTGCTGTGGCTCAACCTTGAGGCGGGACGCGGAAACTAGTTGATCACCTTGAAACGCCCCCTGCCAGTCACCGGCAATGACCAAACGAAGTCGTTTATCTTCCGGACTCTCCGCCGCGATGTCTGGAGGCAACACGACTTCCCAAACACCCTCCAGCGATTCGTCAGCAATGATGCGTGGCGGGCTTCGGTCGATGCCGCTCGTGACAGTCGTCGTGGCTGTTTGCGAATACTGCTGTGACAAAGCGGCTTCTGTCGCTTCGACGTCAGCCTTTGTTCCTTTGAGCACAATCACATCGCTTCCGGGTAATGCCTGAATCGATACACGGCCCTCTTGCGCGGGTCGACTTCGTTTCCACTCGAAATCGCCCAGTCGAGGCGTTCTCGCCTCGATTTCTGACTTCGTGCTCGATGTCCAGGCGCCGCGAATGTCATCGCCGACCAGCCGCAGCGACATTTTGCCTTTGCGATCAGCTCCTGCTTTCCAAGTGCCGTTGAAGCGGCGCTCGACACGCGACCACTTCAACACGATGTTGCCCAGAGGAAACCCGTCGTGGCACTTACGGCAGTCGTGCGTGCCGAGTTGTTGAAGTAGTGGTTGAAGGTGATCGTGCGGCGCTCGTTGGAATGTGTTCGTGTAGGTTCCTTCATACTTGCCGGAATCTTTCTCATTGAGCACCACTTCGCCCCATTCTTCGCTGGCCCATTTGCCAGCGATGTCGGGCGCGTCCGCCCCTGGCATAAACACGATCCCCAATAAAGTCATCCCGATTGTTCCGAGCATGGCGATCACTCCTTTCCGAGTTGAATTGAAAAACGACCGGCGACCAGTGGCGTGAGGCATAAGGGACGCTGGCAGAGGCACAGACGTGGGTTGCTGTAGATGCGACAGGCATTGCTCCAACAACTGGCTGACTTCGCTCGCGGAGGCAAAGCGCTGAGCCGGGTCTTTCGACAGCAATCGCTCGACGATGTGACAGAACCACGGCGGCAGCTCGGGAACGAGCGAGGCCATCGCGGCGGGCTGCTCATCGACGATCCGCCGCAGCGTGGCCATCGTCGAATCGGTGCGGAACGGCGACACGCCGGTCGCCATCTCGTACAGCACGCAGCCGAGACTGAACAGAT
>CAYSHJ010000186.1:0-8030 GCA_964430385.1 uncultured Planctomycetaceae bacterium | reverse complement strand
ATGCTGTCTTTGAAGTTCTCCACGCCGAGTGACACGCGTGTGACGCCGATGTCCTTCAGCGTCTTGACTTTTTCCAAATTGAGCGTGCCGGGTTCGCACTCGAACGTGACCTCTTGAGCATGGTCCCAGGAGATCGTGCGTCGCAGCGTGTCGCGCAGAAACAGCAATTGCTTCGAACTGAGATAACTCGGCGTGCCGCCTCCAAAGTACACGACCTGCAACTGCCGCCCGCTCACCGCCGGCTGCTGACCAAGCAACTCAATCTCGCGGCCGAGCGATTCGACATACTGCTCGATCGCCGCCGCGTTCTGGTTCGTATAGACCCGGAAGTAACAAAACTTGCATCGCTTCCGGCAAAACGGAATGTGTAAATACAAACCCAGAGACACATCCCGATCCGGCTCCGCCGCGAGCGCCGATTGAATCTCGCCCACCAACTCCGACCGCCACTGCGAGAACGGTGGATAGTTCGACACGAAGTAGCTGCCGACCTCAGTTGCGCCGGTGGCCGGTGTCACGGTCGAGACGGGCAATGCCACCTCGGATGGTGCGACCGTGAGGTTCTCTGCCATTTCCATCGCTCAAACTTTCCGGGGCCGCCTTGGGCTTGCAAGACGGTCACTTCTGACGTCCATATGTTTTCAAATCATTCAACGATTTCGAGCAAGCAACCGCTTGCGCCAACCGACGCAGTGCCTTTTCCGGCCAGTCATCGATGATCTTTACGACTCGATCCGGCAGACTTCCAAAGCGCTCCTCAAGGACGATTTTGAGCGCTTCTCGATGTCCTTCCTGACGTCCTTTCTGAACGCCTTCTTCAAAGAATGTCACAGCCATCTTTCGAGCCTCCCGGTAGGGCGGTGTCTGAATCAAATGTTTCAGTTCCACAAGCTGAACGTCGTTGAGCGGCTTGTAAGCCTGCACGCATTCGGACAACAACGCTCGCTGGCGTTTATTGTGGCACGTCCGAGCGATCTCCCGCAACGCCTTCGCCTTCATCGCCACCAATTGCCCGCGAGGCGTTTTCATCAGCGAACTGAGCGCCGCGCCCAGTGGGTTGCCACACTCGACGTAATTCTCGGCCGCGAGTGCTGGCAGGCCGACGTACATGTACCGAAACGTTAGCGTCTCCAAGCTCGCCTTTCCGCCTTCTGTCTCGAAGCGTTCTGACAACACTTCCGTTCCGACACCGTCCAGTCCCACGTTGACATACATCGCGATCGGCAGCACCGGGCAATCGTGTCGCTCTCGAAAGCCGGAGTAATACCGATGCATTCGCCGCCGCAGCACAGCGACCGAATCGTTGGCCTCGAGTTCCAAGTGGATCAGGGCGATGAAGTGCCGCTCGGCTGTCTCTGCCGAAATGCGGATCGGCACGACCGTCGGCAACTGAGCCACTAAGTCCGCCACACGCCGCGCCCCGTCCGGGGGATCGGAAAACAATTCCTGTTCCAGCCACACGATCCGACGGAAATCAAACACCGCTCCCCATTCGGGAAAGAAAAGCTGAAAGAACTCCCGCAAGAATTCCTTGATCAACGTCTTCAAGCGTTGGTCGTGGTCCATTGAGGTCACTCTCCGAAGCAGGCCAACACCCCATCATTCCCTTCCGCTCCGATCACAAGGCATCCCTCGCCAACGGCGGGCGATGCCGAAATCCCTCGGCCGGGGACTTGATGCTTTTCGATGAGCGTGCCATCGGCGAGATTGACTTCGTAGAGAAAACCGTCCTTCGAGCCAACGAAAACTCGGTCGCCGACCACGACGGGGGAGCTGTTGACTTGGCCGCGAGTGGGCAGTTTCCAGACGCCTTGGCCGGTGACTCGGTCGATGGCGTGGAGTTGTTTGTCCTGGCCGCCGATCAGCACCAGTTTGTCGGTCAACGCGGCGGACGAATGAAACGGTTGATCGCGATTCTCGTCGCTGTAGGTCCAGACGATTTCTTTCTTGCGCCAATTAAGGGCGATGACTTCGCTCTCGTGCGTGCCGACATACAGCAGGTCGCCGCTGACCGTTGGCGAGGCGATCAGGAATCGCTCCAGCGGCATGTCGGCAACTTGCTCGCCGCTGTCGATGTTGATGACGCGCATGTGCTGATCGCAGCCGGTCACGAACGTGTGCTGGTCGGCGATGGCCGGCGAGCCGTTGACTCGGTCTTGCGTCTGAAACTTCCATGACACGGCCCCGTCAGCCGCTTTCAGGCAATACAAATTGCTGTCGTACGAGCCGAAGATCACCCGATCCGCGACGATGTTGGCCGAGGCAATGATTTGCGAGCCGGTTGAAAATGTCCACTTCTTTTGGCCGGTCGTGGCGTCGACCGCGTGGAAGACGCCGTCTTCATCGCCGGCGAACACGCCCTCCGCCGTCACGGCGGGAGACGATTGAAAGCCAGGAGCGAACGTGTTCGGTTTCACATCCTCGACCGTCCGATACGACCACACGGGTTTGCCCGTCTCGCGTTCCAAACAAAGCAACTCCCCGCTGAGCGTACCGACGATCACATGAGATCCAACGATCGCCGCCGTCGAGGCGAAGCCATCCTTTGAGGTAATCTTCCATTTCATTTTGAGCTTCGCTGGCAGATCGCTGGTGGCGATGCCGTTCAGGTCCGCTGTACGGCGAAACGTCGGCCAACTCGCGTCGATTTGCGCGGGCCTTGCCCCCGTCCCGGTGGCAGCCACCGCATCGCGATTCGCAGCGGTCGGTTTGAGCGGCTTCGACTCTTGAGCACAGGCCGGCAGAGCAGTCAGAAGTGCCGAGGCTCCCACAATCAGCAAGCCGCGTCGAGAAAGTTCGCGGCTGGCTCCGTCGTTCAGAAAAGGACTTATCGGCATTCGGCGATCGGCGATCGGCTGTCGGCCGAAACGGAGTTCCCTGACCCCTGACCCCTGACCCCTGACCCCTGACCTTACATCGCGCATTCGTAAATCTCCTGCAAACTCGTGACATCGACAGGACGCGGGTTGAACTTGGCCGTCCATTGAGCGGCGGCCTCTTGAGCCATCGTGGGGATGAGTTCACGAGCCACTTGGCACATCGAGAGGCTCTTGGGCAACCCAGCTTCCGCAAAAAGCTGGGAAATGTGATCCGCCAGAATCGCACCCGCTCGCGGATCGTCGGCGGCACACAATCCGGCGTCGGCAGCGAGTTCGCCATACAATGGGCCGACTACGGCGGCGTTGAAGCGAATGACGTGCGGCAGCATCAGGCCGACCGCCACACCGTGAGTGACTCCGAAATGCGCTGACAGCGGATTGGCCAGCGAGTGCGTGGCGCCGAGCATCGAGTTCTCGATCGCCGCGCCCGCCAGATGCGCGCCGAGCAGCATCGCCCCACGAGCATCGAGAATCTGATTGGCGAGCGTCTGATTCGCGAGCGGGGGGCGTAAGCCCCCTGATGCATTCGTCGTTCCAACGGCTCCAGTCTGCAAATCGAAACCATTTCGCAATTCGGAACCATCAGGGGCCTGACGGCCCCCGCTCGCCGTAACGAATGGAAACGCGCGCGACAACAACTGCCATGCGCGGCGACTGAAGAGCTGCGACAAAGTCGTATGAGCGGCCGTCACATGCGATTCGATCGCATGGCTGATGGCATCGATGCCAGTGGCGGCCGTGACGGCGGGAGGCATCGTGAGTGTCAGTTCCGGATCGAGAATGGCGATTTTGCAGGCGACCTTCTTGTCTCCGCAGGCCATTTTCATGTGGGTCTGCGAGTTCGCAATGATCGCAAACGATTGAGCCTCGCTGCCTGTACCCGCGGTCGTCGGGACGGCAATCATCGGCAACATCGGCTTAGTCGCTTTGCCGATTCCCCAGTAATCCTCCATTCGCCCGCCGTTGGTCAGCAGGAAGTTGATACCCTTCGCGCAGTCCATGCTGCTGCCGCCGCCGAATCCAACGATCAGGTCGATGTTGGCCGAACAAGCGACGGCTAATCCTCGTTCGACGTCATCGGTTGTTGGTTCGGAATGCACATCATGAAACACCACGACATCCAAGCCGGCAGCATTAAGGGCCTCGACGCTTCGCTGTTCATAACCCGCTCTTGCCAGTCCGGCATCCGTGACGACCAGCACTCGACGGCCACCGAGTTGATTCGCTAACTCACCGAGACGCCGCACCGTTCCGTTCCCAAAGACAACTCGCGTGAGCGGCGCGAAGTCAAAAGGTGTGACCGAGTCCTCGAAGGCGGGATCACCAGAATGGACCAACGGCGGCATGCGGACTCTCGTTCGGTGGGCAAATCCAAGGCGGGACGTCACGCGGCGTCCGACCACGCTGGCGTGTGGCGGATTCTACGGGTGGCCAGAGCACCAGCCAAGCTCCGCTGTCCCAACGATCAACTAAATGCCGAGCTCAGCATCCGGCGGAAATCGGCCTCGGTGTTCGCAAAAATCTGAGCAAATGAAGCCTCGTGAACCGCACCGTGTTGGAATCGACGTTTCTCGAAAACCGGCATCGTCAGGCCAGTGAGAGCCTCGACGCCACGACGAACGATCTCACCTTTCAAGGCATATAGCCGGTCGTGGCTCCAGTCCGTGAGTTCGATAAACGGGATGCCTTCCGCGACCTCGATCACATTCGGCAACGCATAGGGGCTGAAGCCGACAAAGCCACACGCGCGAGCCGGGGCCGACGTGCGGACGTGTCCGCGGCTTTGCCCGCCCGAGTACGTCAGCGAATGCTTGATCGCGCCGACACCCCAGCCTTCTTGATACAGCAGCGTGTTGTTGAGCACGCTGCGAATCGTCAGCTCGGGGTTTTCTTCAATCGGGTAGTCCTTCAAGTTCTCGTCGCCGCCGTCTCCGTCCGTGAGGTACTTCCACTCCGGATATCGCTGCCGAATGCCTTGGCACAGCGCGAGCGCCATCGTCGCCGATTGCACGTCGAGCGGCTTGTAGTCCTCGATGACGCGCACCGTCTCGGCGACATTCAGTTCATCGCGCGAGACCTCGATCACTTCGAGGAACAGGCCGAGATCGAGTTCGTCAAGAAATCTCTCGGCTTGAAGGACGTCAGTGGATTTTTGATTTTGGATTTTTGATTTTGGAATTGAAATCTGAAATTTGAAATTTGAAATTTGAGATTTGAAATCTGAAATCTGAAATTTGAGATTTGACTCCATCACCGACAGTGTGAACGCCTTCAGCCGCGCCGGCGATTCGCCGCGTCGCAGCAGCAAGTGGTGCAGTACGACAAACAACGCTCCGCTGTCGATGCCGCCCGAAAACAACACGCCGATCGGTTCACGGCGGTCGATGCGATCGAGCCAGCGGTCGCACTCGGCCGCGAGCGCACCGATGTAGGCTTGCCCAATCTGATCGAGGTCCGGTTGTAAGTGGTTCCGCTGCGGAGCCAAGAACCGCGTGTAGATCGGATTCGGATCGGGACAGCCAATCAAGGCGATCTCGACCAGATGATGCGCCGGCACCATGCGCGTGTACGACGGATGAAACTGATCGCCGTAACCCTCGCGCCGCAGCCAAAGGGCGATTTCGTCAATTCGCTCGGCGACGATCAGGCACGGCCCTTCGGCTCGTTTGGCCAAAAAATAGCGCATCGGCCGGCCAATCGACCGCGCCATGCGCACGATCTGGCCTTGTTTGCCCCAGACGGCGAATTGCCCGTCAATCTCGCGCACTCGAGCCGGATCGCCCGACACGACACGCTCGATCGCTTCGTCGATGGTCATGTTCAACAGCACGTTGCCGTGCGAGTCCAGCAAATCAACGACACGTTCGACATAGATATGGTGCATGTTGTTTCCCCGCGATCAGTAGGCCGGACACCTATGTCCGGTCGAGGAACGAATTGGTCGGACGCGGGCGTCCGACCTACGATGTGCGGCAGCATTCTGTTCGCGGTTTCACGAGATTACAACACGCGCGAACTTTTCGTCGGAGTGAACCATGACTGAACCTCGCCCTTCCCGTCGTTGGCATTTCTTGTTGGTTGGGTTGGTAGTCGTCGCAGTGGCCACGTTTGTGGTCTTGCGAGGCCGTCCGATTGGAGACGGCAACGGCTTGCGCAAGGGACCGGGCAAGCAGATCACTGGTGATCCGGTTAAGGCATTGTCGTTGCTCAACGATGCGATCGCGCTGATGGAAAACTGGCAGTTCGATCTGGCCACCGAAAAGCTCGGCGAATTGGAATCGCTGGCGCCGAACGAACCACTGGTGCGGCGGAATCGGGCGATTGCGGCGGTCCTGGCGATTTCCCCTGAAAATCTGGACAAGGCTCGCAAGCCGGAAGCGTTTCAGCAGGGATACGCCCGCGCCAACGAGGCGGTTGAAAAACTCTTGGCGGCTGAACCGGAGTTGCCGATCGCACATCTGCTCGCGGCGCGGCTGGCCGAGCATCATGGCGATTACCGCACGGTCGTGGACCATTTGGAGAAGGCGGCGCAGTTGTCGAAGGGCGCGGCGGCGTTCGAGGCCGAGGTCTATTTGGCGTCGCAGATGGGACAAGACCCCGAACTGGAGGCGCGCGGCATCGCGGCACTCAAGCGAGCCGCTCAGGCCAACTCCGACAACTTGTGGGTGGTCAGCCAGTTGGTCGTCGTTCAAGTGGTCGGAAAGGACGACGCATCGAAACTCACGCTGACTCGACTGCGTGAACTCAGCCAGCCGTTTGTCGAGTTCATCCAGCAGCATTACCGCGTGAACATCGTCGACTTGATCGACAAGGGCGTGGCCGCTGTCGAGCAGCAGGACTGGGGCACGGCGACTCGCAACGTGCGAATCGTCTCGAACCTGCTGCGTCCGGAGATTGCCACGAAGCTCGACTTGAGGAAAGTCCTGAAGCATCCGCTGGAGTACGTGCTGTCCGACTTCTCGCCAGAGTGGCAGCGGCAACACGGTGACGCTACCAAGGGACCGGGAGCCGTCGCGACCTCGGCGATTGAGGTCACGTTCGCGGAAGCCGACGCCGCCGATCAGTTGCCGCCGCTGGCCGGCATTCGAGACGTGAAAATCGCCGACTTCGATCTCGACGGCCGCTGGGATGTGATTGTGTTGCTCAACGGCCAAGTCATCGTGTTCGGACAGACGGACGATCCGAAGTCTCGCTGGGTGACGTTGTGCGAAGCGGTCGTTCCGAGCGGTCTGACCAAGCTGGTCGCCGCCGATCTCGACCGCGACACGGAAGAGACCCCTGAGGGTCATCGCTTTATCGGTCAAACCACGTCCGGGATAGCGGGGGGCGTTAGCCCCCCGGTCACAGCGGAATCCAAGACGGCGACGACCGGGGGGCTAACGCCCCCCGCTAGCCAAGATCAACAGGTCATCGGTGCCGCCGAAATGGTCGACGACGCCGACATCGACTTGCTGATCTACGGCGACGACGGCGTCATCTTCCTGCGGAACGACTACGATGCCGCGACGAAAACGCGGTCGCTCGCATCGCTGTCGCAGGAACCGCCGTTTGAGGCGTTGCGTGGTGTGCTGGCGATCGCTGCGGCGGACATCGACCACGACGGCGATCTCGATTTGGTCGTGTCGAGCAACTCCGGCATGTGCATCTGGCAGAACAACGACAGCCGCGAACACACCAAATTCACGGACATCTCGTCCCGCTCGGCGCTGCCGCCGAGCGACCTCAAGCCGACTGTGCTGCTGCCGGTCGATTGGAATTTTGATGTGCAGACCGATGTGCTCGTCACGGGACCGGACGTCGCCAAGCCCGGCTGGCTGGAGAACATCTCGCACGGACGGTTGCGGTGGCGCGCATGGCCGGAGTCGGAATTGCACATCGCGAACACGGTCTCGTTGCACTTGGTCGCGGTCCAGACTCAGCCGCTCAAATGGGATTTGCTCGGGCCGCGCGGATCGGAACATCGCGGCCTGCGGCTGTGGGATTACAACAACGACGGTCAGCGCGATGAATTGTCATGGGACGCAGACGTCGTTTCGAGAAAGGAGATGGTCGCCAAGATTGGCGCGGTGGCGGTACCGCTCACGAACATCAAGTTGGGTGCGGTGACAACCTGCGAGGTCGCCGATTTCGATGCCGACGGCGATGAGGACG
>CAYSHJ010000185.1:0-1535 GCA_964430385.1 uncultured Planctomycetaceae bacterium | reverse complement strand
CGAAACGCACCTGGGTTGGGCCGCAAAGATGCTCGGATTCCAGGCCGTTACTCCCGTTTTTGACGGAGCGACGGAGGAGGAGCTTCACGATGCCCTGGTGGAAGCGAACGAGCACGCCCGACGCTGCGCCGCAGATTCCGTCGCTGTGGCCTCGGCCGCTCAAACCGATCTTCGCTTCGCCGAGCTCCCCCCGAGCGGCAAGGTCCGACTGCGCGACGGCCGAACGGGTGAGTATCTCGATCAGCCCGTCACCGTCGGCTACCTCTACATGCTGAAGCTCCATCACTTGGTGGATGACAAGATTCACGCTCGGGCGACGGGTCCGTACAGCCTGATCACCCAGCAACCGCTGGGCGGAAAGGCCCGCACCGGCGGACAGCGCTTTGGCGAGATGGAGGTGTGGGGCTTGGAGGCGTACGGCGCCGCCTACATCCTGCAGGAACTTCTCACGGTCAAGAGTGACGACGTGGAAGGGCGGACCAAGATTTACGAGACGATGGTCAAAGGGAAAAACACACTGGAGGCGGGCACGCCGGTGTCGTTTGACGTTTTGTGCAACGAAATCCGCGGGCTGTGCCTCAACATCCACCTGGACAAACGGCAAGTGGGTTAGTGGTTGATCCGCCGCGGCGGCGGCGGGCGTCCCTGACCGGCTGAAATAAGTGAGGTGCAAAGATGGAAACAGAAAACGTGGACGCGTTCGAAGACATCGAGTTTGAGACGATGGCGAAAATCGATCCCGAGGAATTGTTGTCCTTCTACACACGACAGAATTCCGAGATTACGCGATCGCGCGAGAAACTTAGGCGGATGATGGACAACACACTCTGTTTCGTTAGCGCGCGTCGCAACGGGGAGCTGGTCGGCCTGGCTCGCGGGGTGACGGACGGCCTGTGGGGTCGTGTAGCAGAGTGCAAGCTGGATCCTGCCTATCAGGGGCCGGCGTGTGTCACACGCAAATATGGCCGCATCGAACACGACTCCGCCGGTATCGCCCGTGAGATGGCCTGTCGGGTTATCGAAGCATTACGGCAATACGGCGTGGAGCGAATCGATGCTTTGGCCTATGGAACGGAAGTGGACTTCTGCGAGGAGCTGGGGTTTCGGAAATTGCGCGGCTTGGTGGCCATGGAACTCGCCGCCGACGCGCCTTTGCCGGGGCGTGCGCTCGCCTCCTCGAACGCGGTTTGATGACGGCGTGACAGCAAGCAAGAGTAATCGATTCGAGTACTTAAAGAATTGGGTGGCGTAGGACTCCAAAAGGGATTACCCGCAAATGCTCGATAACATTTACGATCGCGTGAACGACTACAGTTGCGTCCATATTGCGTTGGCCTCGCCCAACGATATACGCAGTTGGTCGTTTGGCGAGGTCAAGAAGCCCGAAACGATCAACTACCGAACCTACCGTCCCGAAAAGGACGGTCTGTTTTGCGAGCGAATCTTCGGTCCGGAACGGGACTGGGAATGCGCATGTGGCAAGTTCAAAGGCACGAAGCACAAGGGCATTATCTGCGACCGTTGCGGGGTGAAAG
>CAYSHJ010000184.1:0-4698 GCA_964430385.1 uncultured Planctomycetaceae bacterium | reverse complement strand
TGGCTGCGCCATGCTGTGCTACGTCACGCCCAAGGAACACCTCGGCCTGCCGAACAAGAAAGACGTGAAAGACGGCGTCATCGCCTACAAAATTGCCGCCCACGCCGCCGACCTCGCCAAAGGCCATCCGGGCGCGCAATATCGCGACAACGCACTGAGCAAGGCCCGCTTCGAATTCCGCTGGGAAGATCAGTTCAACCTCAGCCTTGACCCGGTGACCGCGCGCGAGTTCCACGACGAAACATTACCGCACGAAGGCGCGAAGACCGCGCACTTCTGCAGCATGTGCGGCCCGCACTTCTGCTCGATGAAAATCACGGAAGACGTCCGCAAATACGCCGCCGAACTGGGCATCGCTGAGGAAGCAGCGCTCCAACGCGGCATGGAAGAAAAGTCGAAAGAATTTGTGGAACAGGGCGCGGAGATTTACGCGAAGGCATCATGTTAGATCACGAGTCAGCCAGCAATGCAGAGCCCCCGCGTCAGCGACGGCCAGTTCGCGAGAGCCGCCCGTTGCGTCCCGACCGACAGCGACCGCCACGCCTGACAGAACCCTGGTTCTGCTGTGCAGAGCCGACCGAGGACCAGTTTGGTTCTCTGCCATCGTCCATTTAAGCACTTCACCAAATAGTTGAGGAGATTCCAATGACCGCAGACATCAAGATTACCGCCGATCCCGTTTCCAACGTGATTTGCAAGTTTACCATCGACCGTCCGGTGTACCTCGACAGCTCGTTCTACTTCGCCAACAAAGAGCGAGCGCTGGGTTCGCCCTTGGCCGAGCGCTTGTTCGGGATCCCGACGGTCAGCAGCGTGCTGATCTCACACGACCGAGTGGTGGTGAATAAGACCGGACGCGAAGAATGGCCGACGACTGGTCGGCAGGTCGGGGCGGCGATTCGGGAACACCTGGCGACCGGGCTGCCGGCTGTCTCGGAAGAACTGCGGGCCACCATTCCGCCTCCCGAGGTGATTCGCAAGCGGGTGCAAGAAGTGCTCGACACGCGGATCAATCCTTCGGTGGCAGCGCATGGCGGACGTGTGGGGCTGATCGGCGTGAAAGGGAACACGATCTTCCTCCAATTGGGCGGCGGCTGTCAGGGCTGCGGCCAGGCCGACGTGACGCTGAAACAGGGCATTGAGGTCGAGATCCACGCCGCCGTGCCCGAGGTCGGCGACATCCTGGACACGACCGACCACGCTGCCGGTCGCAACCCGTACTACACGCCATCGGGGAAGTAGACGCGAACAGAGAAGGACGGCCTGACGAACATGAGACAACCGGAATAAAGCATGCCACGGGTTTTGTTACTTCTGCCCACCACCACCTATCGGACTCACGCCTTCATGGACGCGGCGCGACGGTTGGGCGTCGAACTCACCGCTGCCTCAGAAGAGGCGAGCACTCTCACCAGGCTGAATCCCAGCGGCCTGCTGCGGCTCAACTTCAGTGATCCGCAACGGGCGGCACGCCAAGTGGTCCAGTTTGCCCAAGAGCATCCGATCGCTGCGGTGGTTCCAGTGGACGACCAGGTGACCGTCTGCGCCGCGACCATTTGCCAGGCTCTTGGGCTGCGCCATAACTCCGTCGAGTCAGCCAGTGCTGCACGAAACAAGCACCGTATGCGCGTACTGCTCGGGCAGGCAAGTGGACGTGATCGAGCGAATTCTGCGACATTGCGGATTATGGGAAGGCCCAATCCGCACGCTAGCCGGCCCGCCTCCACCGCCGGGCACTGGACCGCCGTCAGGCGATGAAGCCGAGTATGAATTGGTACCTGACGGTGAGTTTCTTGAAACAGAATCGTTGGAGTCCAGGCTTCAGCCTGTTTCGAACCAGGATCGCCACAGCGATCCCAGCCAGTACCCGTTGGTACTCGATCCTGAATTTCTATAACGAGCGTTTTCGCGGCCAATTTCTTTGCTCCGCAACATCGCCTAGGTTTGCGGTACGCGCTGGCGCAGATATTTCACGTGCGTGGAGTTCCGATCCCTTGTTCATACTCAACCAATCGGCGCTGATAACTCCTCGCGAGCAGCAATTTCAGTGGATAAAGCCCACCTGCCTCACTATGCGTCGACACCACAATTGTTTGACTTCAAGCAGCGCCGATGCGAGAATCAGCGGTGCCTTGAATTAAAATTCCTATCAATCACGGGTGCCATCCATGAATATTTTCCGCTCGTACACCAACTCCTGGCCAAGGATACTCCGCGCTAATGAAAACGGAACTCGCCAGCCCCGCCGCCCAGAGCATTGGTACGTATCAGAAGGCGCTGCGCGTCAATCTTGACCCGACCATGTACGGAACCTTCGCCGAGATTGGGGCCGGCCAGGAGGTCGCGCGCTGGTTTTTCCGCGTCGGCGGTGCTTCGGGCACAGTGGCCAAGACCATCTCCGCCTACGACATGCTGGTGAGCGACGCCATCTACGGCAAGAGCGAGCGGTACGTCGGGCGTCAACGACTGACCACCATGCTCGATCACGAGTACAGTCTTCTGCTCGAACGTCTCGCGGACAAACGCGGGGACAACACTCGGTTCTTCGCATTCGCCGAGACCGTCGCCGCCCAGAGCTACATTCATCGTGATGAGTGCCACGGCTGGATGGGCATCCGTTTCCAGACCGCGCCCCGCAGCGAGCCGTCGGAGATCATCATCCACATCCGGATGATGGATCATGAGAACCTCCCGCAGCAGGAAGCGCTCGGCATCATCGGGGTGAACCTTGTCTATGGCGCATTCTACCTCTGGGAGAAGCCCGAGGAATTTCTCCAATCCCTTCTCGATGACCTGACGCCCGCGCGCATCGAGGTGGACATGGTGAAGTTCTCCGGCCCGGCCTTCCCACAGATCGACAACCGCCTCATGTCGCTGCAACTCGTGCAGCTCGGCCTGACACGCGCCGCGCTGTTCACCGCCAACGGCGAGGTCGTGAACGCTGCGGACATGCTCTACAAGCGGGCCATTCTCGTTGAGCGCGGCAGCTTCCGTCCCATCACCAAGGTCACGGACGACATGCTGAGGTGCGCCCAGGCGCAGTTTGTGCAGGAGCCAGGCGTGGCTGGCGAGGAGTTGCGCGTGCTGATGGAGATGACCCTGAAGAATCTCACGGACGACGGCAGCATCAATCACCGCGACTTCCTCGATCGCGTGGACATCCTTTGCGCGCTTGGGCACACCGTTCTCATCTCGAACTACGCGGAGTTTCACCGGCTGGCCTCCTACCTCTTTCGCTTCACCAAGCAAAAGATCGGCATCGTCATGGGCGTACCGACGCTGCGCGAAATCTTCGACGAGAAATACTACACCGACCTCGAAGGCGGCATTCTCGAATCCTTCGGACGCCTCTTCAAAAACGACCTCAGGCTCTACATCTACCCGCTGCTTGAAGCCTCCACGGGCTCGCTCATCACTGCGGGCAACCTCCGTGTCGAGCCGCACCTGGCACATCTCTACTCTTACCTGCTGGAGAATCGCTTCATCGCCGCCGTCCGCGATTTCAATCCGCAGTTCTTGAACTATTTCTCCAAGGATGCCCTCGCCCGCATCAAGCGCGGCGATCCGTCGTGGGAGGAAATGGTCCCGCCTGAAGTCGCACGCATCATCAAGGAACGTCATCTCCTTGGCTACGAAGACAAGGCCTGAACTCTCCGCCGGTTTTTTCTCGCCACATGAAACAAGGACTCGTTCTCGAAAAAGTTGTTCTCCTTGGTCGCACGCTCGACGAATACGCCCGCTACTTTGCGCTCGACCTCGACGCCCTGCGTGGGGCTGAACTTCTCGACGTTGCTTCCGGCGTCAGCTCCTTCACCGGGCGAAGAATCGAGGATAGGTCCAGTTTTTGACGTGGCGGCCCGGTTTGGAAGCTTGGCGGGATGCCCAGTACAGCGCGTGTGGCACCCGGCGGAATGATCTACCACGTCATCAATCGAGGCGTGGGCAGGCAAGCCTTAAACTGGCCCCGTCCTTTCTTTCCCCGCGCCATCGCTCTCTTTCTTTTCGCTCTCCGAGACCTCATCTTCCGCGGGTTTCTTTTGAGGCCAGGCGTGGGGACAGCCACCCAACGCATCGACTGAATGGGTGTCCCTTTGCGTAGTGCATTTGCGTTGAACTTCGAAAACATTAGTGACAGACCACTCGCTAGCGGTGGCCAGAAGTTTGCCGCTCCAGAGTACGCGGCCGGGCGACGGAGCTTGATGCGGCTGATGCTTCGACTTCGACTTCCTTCATTCCACTGTTGTACGTTCCGCACAACCGGTCCCACACGTTAAAGAACGAGCCAAAGTTGACTCGCATGTTCGTGTGGTGAGCGTCGTGGCTCGTTACGGTGCTGAAAATGCGAAGCAACGGGTGGCGCGTCGCCCAGCCTGGCACGCATTCGTAGCCGCAATGGCCGGCGACGTTGACCACCGTGTCGATCCCCAGAAAGGCCAACAGCGCCAGCGGATGCAACGGAAGGAAAATGACAATCAGCGCGATGCCTGCGAACTGAATCACGGCTTCGGCCGGTTGAAAGGCGAACATCGCCCAGGGGGTGGGGGTCACGGTCACAGGTGCACTCGCCTTCACGGCGGCTGCCAGGAAGAAGGGCACCAATTGGGAGACTATTGGAATGACGGGCCTGGTTCATGTTGGGTAGCAGGTGGTGACCAGATTGGGGTGTGAAAAATGTCTGTTTCCGTGAAGCTTGGTTGG
>CAYSHJ010000183.1:0-4124 GCA_964430385.1 uncultured Planctomycetaceae bacterium | reverse complement strand
CTGATCACCGCGATCTTGTATCGCCATTTTCATCGCCGCCGTGAACCTCTCTCACGACGTGCTCTCTCGTGTTCGTCGGCGTGATCGTCATCGCGCCGTTCACCGATAGAAGCCCGTCCGAGAAAGGAATCCCGCTTATGGAAATCCACATCACTGCTTGGCACGAAACTGCGACCTGCACTTGGTGCGAAAAACAAAAGGAAGCGATCACGGCCGACTTTGCCGATGGCTTCCTTCGTGACGCGACGTTGTGCTGGCGCTGCCTGGAAAAGGCTGTGAAGGTTCGCAGCCGCCAGCCAGATACGCCGGCCGTTGTCAAACCCAAGATCGGCACGTAGTCACCTTGTCCGATCGCTGCTGACCAATCTGCCCGTGACCATCCGGTCCATCGGGAATCCCAGCGAGACGTGATGGCGTTCGCCATACGACAAACCAGTCACCGATCCTTGGCCGACATCGCGAGCATCTGCTCGCTCATTATTGATCCCGGTTCTCACCTTTCGAGATGCCGAGCGCGTTCCCCGTCTTCGTGCTGGTGTTCAGCATGAAACACATCTATTGCGCGGCCTTTTGGTCCGCGTGATGACCACGACAACGAAAGGTGTTCGCCATGTCTTCCCGTAAACCCGAACGAGTCTTCCGCATTGGCTTCGTGTCCGCCTCAGTGTTTGCTCACGAGATCGACGCGGACGACGGCAAACGCACGCTCCGCAGCGTGAACTTACAGA
This sequence comes from uncultured Planctomycetaceae bacterium, assembly GCA_964430385.1. Classification (GTDB taxonomy): domain Bacteria; phylum Planctomycetota; class Planctomycetia; order Planctomycetales; family Planctomycetaceae; genus CAYSHJ01. Next base: position 3,396 of record CAYSHJ010000183.1, on the reverse strand, counting down.
AGCGCTACCTCGACGGCGAAGAGGTCAAGTACACGTCGTCCTTCAACCTCGCCGAACTCCCCCAAGCCATCCGCGTCCTGCAACTCGCCGCCGATTACGTCGAGTCCCGCGAGTCGCAGGTGACGTTGAGCGATTAGCTACTCACGGCATTGCGGCGAGCTATCTGGCGATGGCTCGCCGCGTTTCTTCCAACAGGCAGTTTGCAGGCGACGCGGTCATGTCTCACTTCACCATCAAACAAGTCAGCGAACGATTGGGAATCAGCCAATCACTCGTTTATCGTGAAATCCGGGAAGGACGACTTAAGTGCCATTGTTTTGGACGTCGCACATATCGAGTTGGCGAGGAAGACCTTTCTGAATATCTCGCAGACTGCGCACATCAGCGGATACCTGAGGCCGAGGAACCTGGCAGGCCAAGGAATCGACAGCAAGCCAAGGAACAAAGCTCTGGAATGTTTCGGCACATCGACGTCAGCCGACTGCTCGCTCGGCAAAGTTGACGAGGTGTTGCTGCGCCAAATGCGTGTATCGCTCCGTCGTAGCCGTGGACGTGTGACCGAGAAGTAGGCTCGTCATCTTGAGATCACCCGTCCGCAAGATGGCATTCGTCGCGGCTCGGTGTCGAATCGTGTAGGGAACCACGTCATGAATTCCAGAACGATCCTTGACGTGCTTCATCCGCTGTTCGATGGCGCTCAAAGTCCAAGGCTCACCGCGCGAATTGAGGAAGCAGTGATCCGACGTCTGCTGCCGTTTCACCCATTGCAGCAGTCGTTTCACCTTGGGAATCAGCGGAATGACCTTGGGCTTTCCGGTGCGTTTCGTTTTGTGGTGCGGCAGGATCGCCACATTTTGGTCGAGATGGACGTGTTCCCACTTCAGCCGTGCCAGTTCGCTCGGACGACACAGTGTCCAGTCCAGCGCAAGCAGCAGCCGCCGAAACGGTGCCCCAATTCGTCGTGCATCGCGTGGATTCGTCGCACGCAAGAGTTTCTGGAACTCGTCGTCGGCGAGATACCGATCGCGTGTCCGCGATTTCGGTTTCCGAATGCGTCCCAAGTGGTGCGGCGGGATCACCCGAGACTCGACACCCCAATTGAAGCATCGCTGGACGGAACGAAGCACAATTGCGCGCGACGTGTCGTTCAACTTGCGTTTCAATTCCAGCGAAAAGCGTTGAATGTCGAGCGGCTCCAGCGTGTGAGCCAGGCGGTCCCCGAAAAGATCGACGAACTTCTGGCAGCCGTAGCGATACGACTGATACGTTCCGAGTTCGAGATTGTGTTCGGCATCCGCGAGAAACTGTTCGCAGAGCCGGGCGACCGTAATGGCCCCATTCACTTCCCGAAGCAACGCTTGTTGATCGAGCAACGCTCGCAACTTCGCTTCGGCGGCGGCTCGACTCCGACGACCATGAGCCAGCACTTTGCGCTGTCCACCGACGTCGGAACACCAAGCCTCTTTTTGCGTGTTCCACCAGACTTTTGCTGTTCGAGACATAGCCAAATCCTTGCGATTGAATACTGACCCAAAAACTGACCGGGGTCTTTTCGCAAGGCTTCGGTTTCTCTGGCTCTTGCTGCAACTGCAATTGCAGCAAGGGCTTTTCTCAGTGCCCCCACAAGGACTCGAACCTTGAACCTAATGATTAAGAGTCATTTGCTCTACCAATTGAGCTATAGGGGCGAAGCGGGGCGGGATTTTAGTAGCTCGTGGTGGCAATTCCACCAACCGGGCTGTTTTTTTTCGCGGAGGCACTACAGTGCGAGGGACTGACTACGACGTTGCGAGATGATTGCGTTGGCACCGAATGGTCGAAGGTCGAGTGGATCGTGAAAAAGTTGTTTTCGATTACCTCTCTTGGTGAGGAGTTGTCTTGATGAGCAGCCGAACAAGTCGCTGGGGAATTGCCTTGTCGATTGTTGGAATCCTAAATTGCGTCATCATGGCGCGTTCTGAGGACAAGCCGGCGACAGTCGAGAAAGAAGAAGGCTTCGTTGTGCTATTCGATGGCAAGACATTCGAGGGGTGGGAAGGGAATCTCAAACATTTCCGCATTGAGGACGGCGCGGTCGTCGCTGGGACGATGAAGGAGAAGATTCCGCGTAACGAGTTCCTTTGCACAAAGCAGGAATTCGGCGACTTCGAGTTGCGGTTGCAAGCCAAGTTGGTTGGCGAGGGAGCGAACGCGGGAGTGCAATTCCGCACCCAGCGGATTCCGGACCATCACGAGGTCATCGGCTATCAATGCGACATGGGTCACATGCAAGGTCGCTGGATTTGGGCCTCGCTGTACGACGAATCGCGGCGGAAGACGTTTCTCGCGCATGGCGACGCGGATGCGGTTGCCAAGGCGCTCAAGCCAAATGACTGGAACGATTTCGTCGTCCGCTGCCAGGGATCTCGCGTGCAGATGTGGCTCAACGGCGTCAAGACTGTCGACTATCTGGAAGCAGACCAAAAGGTCGCTCGCACGGGAATCATCGGCGTCCAGATTCATGGCGGCCCGCCAGCGGAGGCGTCGTATCGCAAGATTCGACTCAAGCCGCTGGACGCCAAGTGACGCCTGTATAGAACCTGTGTCAGATTGTGCTTGCCAACGAAGAGTCGTGGATGATCCGAGCACGCGAAAGCAAGCTCTACCGCTCCGTCAGCGGCACTTCGTGGTATTCGAGGGCCCACTCGCGCATGAAGCGGACTTGAGTAGGGCGGACGCGGTACACGATCAGCATCGGGTTGTCCAAACTTCCGAGGTATTGCCGCAGCAGCGGATTGGAATCCCAGATTTCATGGAGCACGCCGGGTTCAGTGACGACTTCCGCGATGCCGGTGATCCGGACCTGATCGTGTTTCGCGTCGCAGTAACACAACTCGACTTTCGGATTCGCGGCGATCTCGGTCGTTTTGTGATACGTCCGCAAGTTAGCAACGTAGATCGTGAAGCCGTCCGTCTTCACCGGCGAGACCGGTCGCAAACGGGGTTGATCGCCGTCGATCGTGGCGAGGTCCGGAAAGTGATCTGCCGCGATGACGGCCTGCGACAGTTCCACCAAACTGTTCGGATCAACTGGCTCAGGAGTCGGCTTAGTCATCGTGTTTTCCACACCCAGCCGAGGACGCTCACCAGATCCACAGTGGTCAGTGACTGCCTCCACGGTTGTCGGATGAATTGAGTCATGGAATCTCCTTGATGCGGATATTACGAAACTCGATGCGGCTGCCGTGGCCGAGAAATCCGATGTAGCCTTTGTCGCGTTTGAGACCGGGGTGATCGTTGCCGTCGACCGTCTTGGGCGTGCTGGCCTTGTCGATGTCCGCGTCGATGATCGTCTCGCCGTTCAAGATCACTTTTACTTGGCGGCCTTTGACGATGACTTCTTGCCTATTCCATTCG
>CAYSHJ010000182.1:0-2077 GCA_964430385.1 uncultured Planctomycetaceae bacterium | reverse complement strand
GAGGGGATGCGGTTCAACTACGACTTCTGGTATCAGCCGCGTCACAACGTGATGGTCAGCAGCGAGTGGGCCGCACCGAGCACGACTCGACCGGGCTTCAAGCTCGACGACGTCCAGGCCGGCAAGTACGGCCAACATCTGCATTTCTGGGACTGGAAGGAACGGCGCATCACTAAGAGCATCGACCTGGGCGAGAAAGGGCTGATCCCGCTCGAGGTCCGGTTCCATCACGACCCCGCCAGCACGCACGGTTTCGTCGGAGCGGCGCTGTCGAGCGTGATGTGGCATTGGTTTCGTGACGGGAACGACTGGAAAGTCGAGAAAGTGATCGAGGTTCCCACGCAAGAAGCCAAGGGCTGGACGATCCCCGTCCCCGGCCTCATCACTGACCTCGTGCTGTCGCTCGACGACCGCTGGCTGTACTTCTCGAACTGGTTGCACGGCGACATTCGTCAGTACGACGTGAGCGACCCGTCAAAGCCACGGCTCGCGGGCCAGTTGTGGCTCGGCGGAGTGCTCAGTAAGTCGCCCGAAGTCCGCGGCAAAACTCTGACCGGAGGCCCGCAGATGCTGCAACTCAGCCTCGACGGTCGGCGGTTGTACGTGACCAATTCGCTGTTCAGCAGTTGGGACAACCAGTTCTACCCGCAGATCGCCAAGCAGGGTTCGTACCTGCTCGCCGTCGATTGCGAAACCGACAAAGGTGGCCTGACGCTGAACGAAAAGTTCCACGTCGACTTCGCCAACGAACCCGACGGCCCCGCTCGCGCCCACGAGATTCGTTTCCCGCACGGTGACTCGACATCAGACATCTGGCAGTAATGCCGACGGAGTTGGGTGGCACGCCCTGAGCCTTGCGAAGGGCGTGGCTTGCCGATGTTCGACCACCCCCTTTCAGGGCATGCCACCCTGCCATGACATGCGCCTGACCGACGTGTTTGGGCACGTCGTCAAAGAAACTCAGGCGTAGCCTGAGTGTTCGAAAACGGCCAAGCCGGTAACGACACGCTGTTGGGCGACTGCAATTCTTACGGATTGCGTGCGAAAGGGTTTCGGAGTTCCATGCCGTCGATGGCGGCATAGGCGTCGTAATCTTCCGAATGTGGATCGTGCGCGTAAAGCAAGACATTCGTGTCAACGGCGTTCATGCAACTCCTCGCGGCTGAAACGTGCCGCGTGTGCGGGGAGCGGATTTGCGCGCATGCTTTGAACGACCTTGCTCAGGAGCCGTCCCCGCTCTTCCGGATCAGTCACGAGCGGCCGAACCAATGTCGCGCGCCGCACATCAAGTTCGACCGCGGTTCCGGGTGGAAAATCACACGGAGTTTCCGGGACGAAGACACCGTCTTTAAAAATTGCTCGAAAGGTTTGAGGCGTCGTCAGCATGAAAGAATCCTTCGCGTTCCAGCGATACTTTGAACGGACACCATCGTGATCTGCCCGGGATTCCGTTTCAAGGCTGGATTTGCGTCCAATCGTCCGCCAGCCAAATCACGATCCAGCCAGAGACGCCAGATTTCAATCGCGACATCCTGAAACGTGGCGTTTATCGGTTTGGGGTTTCCGTCGAGGTAGCGGTCAGGCTGTGCCGGCAAGGCGGCCGGAAAGAGTTGTCAGACGGGCGGGCGAGAGCGAGCCGGAACGCATGATGACGGCACTTGGAATGCGCTTGTCACTTTGCGGCCCGTAACGCCCCTGGCTGTCGCGACTGTTGCAGCGATGCTGCCAGCGGCGAGCATTCTGGCGAGCGATCTTGTCATCGGACTTTCGCGTGATCTGGCGGTCGTTTCGGCCGGAGCAATTCTGAACAAGTTGGCGCGCCGGTTCTGCCGTTGGAAGGGATGACGGCGCTGACTCCGTTTCCAGCCCCTTGCACGCGGATGTCGGTCGTGGGAGTGCTTCCGAATCTCCAAGGGATCGGAAGCGATTCGTTCATTCCACCTCCCCACCGAGATTGTCTCGGTGGTTCCAGGCTTTTGCACTACTGCGATGGTTCCTTTGGGCTCCGATTCGTCGGACTCCGAAACGAGTAGTGCAAAGGCCCGCGAGCCACCGGGGCAAGCCCGGTGGGGTGGAT
>CAYSHJ010000181.1:0-15468 GCA_964430385.1 uncultured Planctomycetaceae bacterium | reverse complement strand
CGATGGCCGCTTCGGCGACGACCGGCTTCACAAACGTGTCGGGGGCCGCGCGGTTCACCGACATGCGGCCGGCATGGCAGTTGATGCACCCGTCGGTAATCCGCCGTTCGAAGCGCTTGTGCTGCTCCGGCGGGTAGCCGGGCGACAACCCCCACTCCTTCGGGAGAGAAAACCAGGCGATCGACGACTTGAAGAGCATCCCGTCGTGCTCAATCAGATACGCCCGACCTCGCTTGCCGGACCCCAACGCGTAACTGACCTGCACACTTTGGTCATACAGTACGGCGCCGTCTTCATCCGCCAGCACCTCGTGGTGCCGGACGCCATCTGCCATGCGTTCGACCCGATAGCGTCGTGGTCCCGGCGGAGAAAACTCGGTGACGTCAAAATCCTCGATGGGAGTCGCCTCGTGAGCCACCGCCAGCGAACGCCCCATCGGATGCTGACGATACGTTTCCCAAATCTTGCTGTGACACGTGCCGCACGCCTCACTGCCCACGAAATCCCCATCGTCGGTCGGTGGCGCGTCATTTTGGTTCGACTGCGGAAGTTCTGGCGAGTTGTGCGTCGTCGGTTGATTCCGGTTCAGAATGACGGATCCCAGCAACAGAACGCCGAGCGTTCCGCACACTCCCCCAAGTGCGCTCCACAAAAGCTTGCCTCTCGACATGACCGTCCTCAGTTCGGAATGCCATCTGGCCCGAGAGAATTCCGATCGACGCCGGTCGATGGTAGTGGTGCGTCAGTCGACCCACAAGACGCGGACCGGCGATGTCGTTGAGCTCACTGGAGGTAGCCGGACCCGTGAGAGTTCGATTTTCGCCACAGCGACTGAAGTCTCACGACTTGAAACTTCCGCCCAGTGAAATTGGTTCTTTCTGAAATTGCGCTCCAGTGAACGCTTGACAAAACAAAAACATGGCCGGTTATCATTCCTCACATATTTGCACGTCGGTGGTTCGTGGCGAGTTGATTGGCCACGCGGGCGTGCGACCACTACCCCAGAGCCATATCGATCGTTTTCAGCGGCGGCAACATGCCGATGGGCCAAGTCCTCGGCCAAACCAATCGCTTCGGCGAGCACCCGGTCGACCTGCAACACGAGCGACCCACATGGCATCCTCTGACATCCTCGCCACAATCTGCAAACACCTCGGCATCGACCACACTCAAGAATTCCTTGACCCGCAAGGTCGACCGATCCCGATCACACGCGGGACGCCAATTCGGGAATTGAGTTGATATGGTCAGCGCGGCTCAGACACCATCGCAAAGCGCTCTGCCCTCTCCGAAAAGACTGAGGAGTTGGCGGAAAAAAATGTTCATGGCGACGATCAGCGTGGTCATTTTCTTCGGTCTGATGGAACTGATCTTGGCGGCCTTGGGTGTCCGCGTCTTTCGTGAAGTCCACGATCCGTTTCTCGATTTTGAACCGGGAATTCGTTTGTTTCTGCGGCATGGAAACGTCTTCGAGACGAATCCGATTAAGCGAACCTATTTCAATGCACAGTCGTTTTCGGCTCAAAAAGACGCGAAGACATTTCGCATCTTTTGTTTGGGAGGTTCAACGACCTACGGACGGCCATATTCGGACACGCAGTCCTATCCGCGAATGTTGCGAGATTTGTTGGCTGACCTGGCCCCTGAGCACCGTTGGGAAGTCGTGAACTGCGGCGGCATCTCTTATTCCAGTTATCGATTAGCCGCCTTGATGGACGAACTTCGCGAGTACTCGCCAGACCTGATCGTGTTCTACGAAGGTCATAACGAGTTTCTCGAAGAGCGAACGTATCGAGACATTCGCCAGCGATCCGCTTTCACAAACGGTGCCCTTTCTGTTGTTAGTCAACTGCGGCTGACAACGCTGCTGCATCGAGTTTTGATGCCGTCGCAGGCAACCAATCGGCGATCAAGACTAAAAGGAGAAGTCGATGTCATTTTAGACCATACCTACGGCCCCGAATCCTATCACCGGAACGCGAAGCATCGGCAAAAAGTCCTGGATCATTTTGAACAAAGCGTCGAGCGTCTCTGTGAGATCTCTCGGAGCGCCGGCGCCCAAGTGATCCTGATTCATCCAGCCTCCAATTTACGAGACTTCAGCCCCTTCAAAAGCGAGTCGAGCCTCCTGTCATCACGCGATCAGCAAGCATTCGAACGCCATCTTGAAGCCGGGCGTGCCTGCCTGAGGGAACGCCGACCCACGGAGGCCGTTGCTGAGCTGCTTGCATCGCTCGAACTCGATCCGCGGCACGCCGAGGCAAGATTTCTCACCGGCCGTGCTTTACTCGAAACAGCCGACGCCGAAGCCGCGCTGCCACATTTTGTGGCGGCCAAAGACGAAGATGTGTGTCCGTTGCGAGCGCTCACGGAAATTGGGCCGATCCTCGTGAGGGTCTCCAAGAAGCACAATGTGCCACTCATCCCGTTTGCTCAACAGGTGGCCGATCGTTGCCGCCGCATCCATGGTCACTCGATTCCTGGTACTGAGTCCTTTGTTGACCATCTCCATCCTCATCCCGAAGTCCATTTGGAGTTAGCTGTCGAGATACTTCGGCAAATGCAACAGTTGGGCAAGTTACCACCCCTTGATGAAACCCAACTCGTCACCGCTTCATCGGCCGTTCGCGAGAGAACTCGACGGGAACTGACGACTTCCGTACAAGCCAACGCACTCTGCACCCTGGCTCAAGAACTCAATTGGTCGGGCAAAGCCGCCGAAGCGCTCCCCGTGGCAAAACAAGCGGCCGAGTTAGCTCCCGACAATGGTTGGATTTTGTGTCACTACGGCCGCATTCTCGAAAAACTCGGTGAAACGGATGCGGCGTTCGAGGTATTCCAAAACGCCGTTCGCCGCGATCCCAAAGAAGCGATGGCCCTCTTCCGTTTGGCTCGAGCTTACTTTTCGCGCCAACAATGGCACGAAGCCCAACACTGGTTTGAGCGCACTTTGGCGTTGCCGAATGAGGGCGCTCCCGCAGCGTTTCTGGTTGCATCGTTGGTCGGCTTGGGTGACTGCCACTGGCAACTTGGAAATAGACAAGAAGCTCAGCGGCAATACTTGAATGCACAACGAATCGATCCAGCTTCGGAAATCGTTTTACAACGCCTCAAACAACCAGGCATTCATCCAACAGCGACCTTCGAAAATCGTCTCTAAATGCCTGCTGCACGCGGACACAAGAAGGGGAAAGAGGACGCAGCGCTGCGTCCTCTTTTCTCCTCCCTCTTCGTCTCACGACACGGCTGAGTTCACCGGCCCGCGGAAGCGGCCTCGTCGCGAGCCACGAGCTGTTCCATTTCACGGATGCCCTCGTCGAGCATTCCTGCCCATTGTTGTGGCGTGAGTCGCGGACTCTGAGGTGTTCGAGCCGCGCGCGGATGGCCCGGCAGCACGAGGTCTGGAACAGTGAGCACGCGCAGCTTATGAAGCGAGGCGAGAAACGATTTCGCATCGCCTCGGTAGCGGGGAGCCATGTAGGTCGTATACGTCCCCAATGGCTTTTCACCCAGACGCGCGATGACGTCTCCTGCAAAGAGCACTCGGAGGCCCGCTCGTTCGACCAAGTAACAGGTGCTGCCCAAGGTGTGGCCCGGCGTGTCGAGAACCTGCAAGCGAACAGTGCCGAACACCATCGTTTCATCGCCTTCCAGTGCGACGTCCACCGTCGTCGGATGCGGTGTGTAATTGGGCATTTTGAACGTTCCATAGAACGCGTCGCGCGGCTCACCAGCTCGCAGAACGGGCACATCAGCCTGCCCGGCGTAGATCTTGGCCCCTGTCTCTGCTCGGAGTTGTTCCGCTCCACCGGAATGATCCCCGTGGACGTGGGTGAGAAAAATGGCGTGCAGTTTTTTCCAATCGAGGTTCAGCTTCGCCATCTCAGACTTGAGCAGTTGCGCATCGCTATCCAGCCCCGAATCAATCAGAACCAGTCCCTCCGAAGTTTCGACCACATACGCGGCGGCGGGGCCCAGATTGCCGATCAAGTGAACCCCCGGCACGATCGTGGTGGTCGAACCATTCAGCAGCGGCACTTCCCTGCTGGCATCCCAGCGGACGGCGGCGAAGAGCACAACGATCGCGATCAGCAGTGCCAGAAATCCGGCCAACCATTTCCTGCGTCGTGCAACATCGGTCACGGAGGCTTGTCTCCAACCCACGGCTGCGGAAAAGGCTTAACGGAATCAACTCCCTCGGTGATCTCGATCGCCTGGTCGGCAGCGATGTCGCGAAACTTCTGAGTCGTTTGGCTTGTCGGCCAGAACACTTCCAGTTCGGCAACGCTCGTCGCATCGAGCAGACCGAGCGACTCGACAAGGCTGTTACCGCCGAAGCTGCTGTTGTTGCCGACTGTCCGGTAGATCGATCGCCGCTTCCCGTCGGCTCCCTGCACGACGGCTTTGATCCGAACTCCCAACGCCGCTCGGTTGGACTTGGTGCCGACGAGTTTGACCTTCAGCCAGTGACGGCCGTGGCCGGGGTTCTGAAACAATACGTTGTACGCTTTGTCGCCAGGCACTCCTCCACCAGCCTCAACGAACAAGTCGAGGTCGCCGTCACAATCCCCGTCAGCAAACGAGATGCCGTGTCCCTTCTGGAGATGCCCGGTGCCCGACGACATCGTCACATCCTCGAATCGCTGCCCCGCTTCGTTCTTAAACATCAAGTTGGGGACGAGAACCTCCAAAGCCATGCGGCCGGTCCCCAGGTAGATGTCGAGAAAGCCGTCGTTGTCGATGTCCGCAAAGTTGCAGCCCATGGGCATCATCATTCGGTCAAGTCCGACTTCGCGGCCGACCTCGTGAAAGCCCTCGGCACCGACGTTGCGATACAGCCGAGGACGACTTGATCGCTTGAGCGGCGCTTTCAGGGAGACCGCGACGAACTCCGCGAGCGAACTCGTGTAGTCGTTCACATACAGGTCGAGCCGGCCATCGTTGTCATAGTCCCAGAACCAACACGCGAATCCATGATCGGGTCCAGTGACACCCAGCTCACGAGCGACGTCGCGAAAGGTGCCGTTCCCCTCGTTGTGATACAGCCGGCAAGGCGCGTTCATATTTGAGACGAACAGATCGAGCCGACCATCGCCGTCGTAATCGCCCCAAGCTGATCCCTTGGAGTACTGTTCCTCAGCGACTCCGGCGGCTGCGGCAACATCGACGAACTTGCCGTGCCCCTCGTTGTGGTACAGCCGGCAACGGTTGCGCGAGTCGGGCGGGGAGGGGTACGGCGGCCGGTACTCGCCGCAGACGAACAAGTCGACGAGCCCGTCGTTGTCGTAGTCGCCCCAGACGGCGGACTCAGACGCGATTGGCTCGGCGAGGCCGCTGGTGATCGTGACGTCTTCGAAAGCGCTACTCCCGGTGTTCCGCAGCAGCGACAGCCGCATCGGCTTCTCCCAGCCGCCGCGCAGCAGAACGACATCCAGATGGCCATCGTTGTCAAAATCGGCGCGGGCCAGGTTGAGAGCATAGACCTGATCACCCAGACCGGCCTTGTCGGAGCGGTCTTCGAACTTGCCGTTTCCAAGGTTGACGTACAGCGAGGCTCCTTGGTCGACATCGAGCGAGGTGACAAACAGGTCCGGCAGGCCATCACCGGTGAAGTCATCAATCACACTGCCCCCCGCCTGATTCGGGCCTCTCGAAGTCAGGCCGACAAGCGGCGCGACGTTTTGAAATCGGCCCACGTCAACCTTGGATTCAAATGTGTCGAGCGGAATCAAGTACTGGGGTGGAACCTTTTGGGGATACTCCCCCAGCGTCATGTAAGCGAGGTTCAGCATCCAGCGGATCCGCAGATCACCGGGTACCAGCTTGAGGTAAGCGGTGAAGTGTTTGATCGCCTGCCTCGAACCAGCCGGCTGCGTGTGAACCGCCGCCTGCGAGATCGGGAAGATGCAGCTCGATGGACCAAGACAGTGAATGCAGTTTTCGACCTCGCCTCGGCGGAAGGCGACGATGCCGAGGAGCGCCGTCAGGGTCGCCCCGTCCGACGAATGCATTCCAGCGGATTGACCAAGCGTCTGCGCCTTCTCGATCGAAGCCGAGGCTTCGTCGAATCGGCCCTCATACATCAAGACGCTGCTGATCCTGGAATGCAGACTGACTACCGCGAGGGCCTGCGGATTGGGCGATCGTTGGAGGCTGGCAAGCTCTGATTCCAGCGCGGCAAGTGCACCTGGTCCCCGTTCTTGAATTGCCGCCCGCAGATCCTGAAGAGAATTTGAGTCACCGACTTGGCCCGTGAACTGGTTGGCCAGAACCAGGCCGGCATCCGCGATCTGGCTATTGTCGATGACGATCTCGACTGGAACGGCTGGCTCCGAATTTAGAACCTGCAGTTTATACATTGCCCAGGCCCCAACGGCGCCGACAACCGAGAAGCAGATCAGCACGAAGGCAAGCCGTTGGATTCGGTGACTCATTGTTCATTGATCCTAGGCACGCAATCGTAAGGCGACGTGGTTCAAACAGGTCGATCATACCACAAGGACACGTTCGAGTTCCAATCTTCGCGATCGCGCCTACCGCGTCCGATTCTTCATCCGACCAAGAAACTTCCGGTGTTGTTCGGCCTTAGCGTTGTCGCCGCGAAGGCGGTACGCACCAGCAAGCCAGGAATGCAGCGGGACGAACGAAGGGTCGATTTCCAGACCTTTTTCCGCGGCCTCCAAGGCTGATGGCCAGTCACCCGCATCGGCTAAAACCTGAGCATAGCGCCCCCAAAGCTCGACGTTCCATGAATTCTGTGCGAGCGCCTTCTTCAAAAACACGTTTGCCTGTGTCCTGTTTTTGTTCCACTGGTAAAATAAAGCCAATTGCTGAATGACTTTCTCGTCGTCAGGATGCGCAGCGAGCGCCCTCAACCAGTATTTCTCGGCGGCCTGAGGCTCTTCCAGAATGACGGAAACTGCACCCAGGCCCGCGAGAACCTCAGGGTCATCGGGAAATGTGGCGAGAACCTGCAGAAACTTCTGCCGACACTGCTGCGCGATGTCCGCATGACGACCTCGCTGTGCATCGGGGAGTTGAAGCAGCGCCTTGGCGCGAAGTCGTTCGATTTCAGGGACTCGCGTCGTCTCTTCGTCGAAGATCGAAAGAGAATTCTTCCCCGGATCGGATCGGCCGCTCTGAGCGGATTGCGGATCACGCAAGATGCGGTGGTCCGTCTGCGCCGTGTGAGGAATATCGCTGACCTTGAAACGGGGCATGTGGCAGTCAATACAGGACGTGCCTGCGGCCGAGTTTTTCCGTTCTGCGATGGGCAAGCCGCAGCCGCGCGTTGCGTGGCACGACTGGCAGCGATGCTCGTAGAAACGCGCACGCTCCTTTTCGTCCACCGCCGCGTGGGGATCATGACAGGAACTGCAGCCCAAATGGCCGGAACTCCCCAGGTAGCACCGGCTGTCCCGCATCTGTTCGACCTGGCTGACAGCCAACGTCGCCACCTCGCGACCGTCCGCACGCTCCGACTCGATGAAAATCGTCCAGATGTCATCGAGACGCTGTCCAGGACGAAAGTCGTAAGGCGTGCGTCCGTGACGAAGAATCCGTTGATATCCCTGAAGATGACATTGATTGCAGACGCTTTCTCGTTCGACCACCGCCAGCTTAGCCGGATTAACGATGGGATCGGGATCGATGTGCGGTTCGGTCGAGCGATGCCTGCGCACGTGCAGGGCCGCGGGACCGTGACAGCGTTCACAACCGATGGCCGCTTCGAAAACGACAGGCTGTTCAAATCTGTCGGGGGCACCTCGTTGCGGATTGGCGCGGCCGATGTGGCAAGCCACGCATCCGTCCACAACACGGCGGCCGAACCGGTTCGGCTGTTCCTCGGTAAAGCCCGGCGACAGATCCCAAATCGCGCGTTGTGAGTACCATGAAATCGGCGACATGAAGAGCAGCGCTTCCCGCTCGAACGCGTACGAGCGGCCTCGCTTTCCCGAACCGATGGCCCACTGAACGTCAACCTTGCGGTCGTACAGCACGTCGTCGCCGCTCTTAAGAGTTTCGTGGTGAGTGATCCCGTTCAAAGTTCGCTCGACACGAAACTGCATTCCATGAACCGACTCGAACAACGTTTTCTGGTCGTAGTCTTCGAGGAGAGACGCCGTGGCCGACGCCGCAGACCTTCCCATGGGATGCCCCGCGTAAGCTTGCGCAATCTTCGCGTGGCACTCGGCGCAGACTGCGCTCCCCGCGAATTTTTCCGAGGCTTCGGAGCGCCGAGCCTGATCTTTCAACGGCTCGCTCACGGACGGAAGAGGGGCCGTCTTTCGGATCCCGTCAGATCGCCAGATGCTGATCGTCATCGACAGCAAGAACACTGCCGCCACGAGGATCCCACACGCTCGCCGAGACATCTCAAATCCCTCGCTGTAGCCCGACCCCTTGTGGGTCGTGTACCGCTCAGGGGTCAGGCACTTCGCAATTTCGGAATTGGCCGGACGTTACTGGACGAGCACCGATTTCTTCGATCCGCCAATTCCAAAATTCCGAAGTGCCTGACCCCGGTTGGTAAGTTTTCTGCTGCCAATCGCCGCAGCCCAATTTCATTCTTGAAGCACCAGCAAGCGTTGGTCGATCGCGACCCCGTCGATGGTTTGGCTCCCGCCACCGGGCCAGCGAACCTCCACTGTGACCGGTTGATCCCACGGACCGAGTCCGAAACAGAGGCAGGGTTGAGACGACGAACAAAAACTTGTGCCTCCGACCAGCTCCTGCATCAGGGTTCGGCCTGCCATGCGCACGAACACACGAGCTCCCACGGCACGGCGGTTCACGGTGCGGCCGATGAGTTCAACCTTCAACCAGTGTTGGCGAGACGAGTCATTCCTCAGCAGAGCCGTCGGAGAATTCTGATGCACGACGGCGAGATCCAAATCCCCGTCATCGTCGTAGTCGCAAGCAGCGGCGCCGCGGCCAAGACGCGGTTGCTGAAAGACGTCGCCCCCCTTCGCCGTCGTGTCGATCCACCGGTGACCATCAAACGAAAAAAGGAGGGGACGCTGCTCAAGATCGCCACCGATGTGACGCCCGTCATCGATGTGCCCGTTCGCCACGAACAAATCTTCGTGACCGTCTTGATTGAAATCCGCCATCACGGCTCCCCAGCCCACGGTCGACAGTGTGGATGGCACCAGTCCGAGCAGCCCGCTCACTTCCTGAAAGCCATGGGCACCCTGGTTCTGATACAGCGTGTCTCCCTCTCCTTCAAAGTTGGACACATACAGGTCGAGAAAGCCGTTGCGATCGTAGTCGCCCACAGCCACGCCCATGCTTCCCTGCGCCTGGCCGCTGTGCGTCAGGCCGCAACCCAGTTGGACTGCGGAGTCCACAAACTGGCCGTTGCGTTGATTGATAAACAAAAAGTTCGGAGAGGCATCGTTCGCGACGTACACATCGGGCCAGGAATCGTTGTCAAAATCAGCCACCGCCACTCCCAAAGCCCGATTCTCCGGTCCGAAAAGCCCTCTTTCGCGGGCCTGCTCGAGAAAGCGGCCGTCTCCCTGATTGACAAACAACACATCCGGAATGGGGGGCACTTGCTTTGGCTGGCACATGATTGAGACACCCTGCGGATTGCGACAGATCTGGGGATGCGCCGGATCAAAGTCACAATAGCGGCAGACATACAAGTCCAGGTCGCCGTCCAGGTCGAAGTCCGCCCACGCTGCGCTTGTGCTCCACGCAGGAATGTTTCCTTCTAACGCCTGACAGACGTTCTCGAATGTCCCATCGCCGAGATTGTGAAACAGAACGTCACCGCCAACATTGGTGACGAAAATATCGTCAAACCCATCGTTGTCATAATCGCCAATGCTGACCCCTTGCCCGAATCTCAGTTCCGTCACGCCAGACGAAAAGGTCACTTCCGTAAAAACTCCAGCACCCATGTTTCGGAAGAGTTTGTCCGAGGGTTGCATTGGACCTGGTGAAACGGGGTCGCCACCCTGAACGAGGTACAGATCCCACTGTCCATCCCGGTCATAATCCAGCCAACCGGCACCTCCACCGGTTCCCTCGACCATCAGCCGGTCTCCCACCCCGTTGTCGTAAATGAAATCCACGCCCGATTCCGCCGATGTCTCTCGAAAGTACGGTGCGTCAATGGGGCGAGACGGCTGCTGAATTTCGCGATCTCGCAATCGTGAAAGCCCAGCCGTAATACGATTTGGGCGATCCTGTGCATCGGAACTCTTGGCACTCGGTTGGGGTGACGGGGACAAAACAGAGGCGGGCAGAGCCGCCTCGCTCCGGTTGGGAGACTCACCACGTTCGCACCCGACCAAAACAAAAACGAAACAGCAGGCCGCAGCGATCCTGATACAGATGCGGCGAGACCTTGTTGATGTGTGTATGATTTTTGCGGTCATTTCATGGAACCTTTCGTCCTGTCGAACCGCTGCAATTGTGCGTGGAGTGACTCGGCAATCAAATGATCCTGGCACTCTGCGGCATAGGCCGCCAGATCTTTCAGGATCGGAGTTGGGATCCACCGCACTGTTTCTTGTTGTTGCAACAAGACCCGCAACGGATTGGCTTGCATCACGAGTCGCTCGAGCCGGCCGGCCTCCGCAAGGTTGCCCTTGCGACGCATGAGGCCGGCCAGCAAGTGTCTCGTTCCCCAATCGAGGGGATGCAATTTCAAGGCTTGCTGGTACGCAGCTTCCGCCTCCACCAAGTCATCATGACTCTGCAATAACCAACCCCGATAGCGCCAGAAGCGATTATCGGACTCGGCCTCAGTCGGAGCCTTGGTGAGCAGGTCTGTCACACGGTTCGCGTCTCCTTGTTCCACGGCCTGTCGCAGGAAATTAGCCAGCAACTCCAAGTTGTGCGGGTACTTTTGCAGCAGTTCCTGGAGAGTGCGGTTTCGGCGTTCGATCGATTCCTTGACTTTCGCGAGAACCTCTGGATCGTCTCTCGGAGTCTGACCCTCCAACGCTTCCGCAATATGGACTGCCATCGCAACGGAAAAGAGCTCGCTGGCGGGATCCGACTGCAACCAGCGTGCGTTCTGAGAACCGGCATTGGACAACCGCAGAGAGTCGGCAAAGAACAAGTAAGTATAGGCCTCTCTCGGTTCGCAACGGCGAGCGACGGCATCGCGAACTTGGTCGATCAACTTCCGTCGCTGCAGCGTAAACGCGAAAAAGTAGATCAAGCGCTGATGAGCGAGTTTGGAATTGGGGTCAGCGTGAAGCAGCCTCTGGCAGGACTCAACGGCAGCCCGGGGCTGATTCAGCGGACCAAACTGCAGCTCAATTCGCGTCTCCAGAGCAGGGATGCCGAACTCACTTTCGGATGGAACTTTGGCAAGAAATTGGCTGGCGGCGACAAAATCCTGTTGCTGTCGCGCCGCCTCTCCCCGATACAGCCAGGCTTGGGCATTCGTAGGTTCCGCTTTAGACCACGATTGCGACTGGCTTGCCAGTTCGCGCCATTGACGATCCTCAACGGCCCGGCGGCATGACTCGGCGTATCTCGCGGCTCCAGGTTCCCGACAGACCCAAACGGCAACGGCAACCAACAGAAGTCCGAACACCAAAGCAAATCGAACGCCAATGTGCCGCATATCGCAACCCGCGAAGCGAACTTCGACCTAGAAATCGTCTCCCCCACTGTTCACCGTAGCGGGTGTGGCTGCGGGTTCCTTGATGATCAATTTCGACCCCGTCGCCACATCGGTAATCTTCTGCTTCATTCCACTGGGCCACAAGACGTCGAGCGACACCGAACCAGAGAAGTCTCCTAAGCCAAAGCACAAACCGCCCTGATGGGACGAACAATAACTCGTCCCACCCATGACCTCTTGGGTCAACTCTGTGGTCGGGAGATGGACGACGACTCGAGTGCCCACGCCGCGGCGATTCGAAGCTCGACCAACCAGTTCAATCTGGAGCCAACGTCCGCGCACCGATTCGTTTTGGAGAACCGCCAGCGGAGCATTTTGGTGAGTGACGGCCAAGTCAAGATCGCCATCGTTGTCGAAGTCTGCGGAAGCAACCCCGCGGCCGACGAACTTGTGAGAGAAATACTCGCCGGCCTGTCGTCCACAATCGAACCAGCGCTGCCCGTCGAAGGAGAACAACTGCGGCACCATCTCGAGCTCGTCTCCCTGGAACCTCAGATCGTCGATATGCCCATTGGCTTGAAACAATTCCTGGCGGCCGTCTTGATCGAGATCGATCATCACGGCACCAAATCCCAGTTTTTGACTCGTGGGTGCAACAAGCCCCACCCGGGCGCTGACATCATGGAACCCTTGCGGACCCAGGTTCTGATACAGCGTGCTCCACTCCCCGACAAAATGTGTGATGCACAAATCCAAAAAACCATTCGAGTCGTAGTCACCCACAGCGACACCCATGTTGGCTTGAGGCAGACCTTGAGAACTGACCGCACAACCTAGGAGCGAAGCCGATTCCTCAAACCGAGTGCCTCCGTGATTGATGAAGAGAAAGTTGGGAGTCGTGTCGTTGGCCACAAAGATGTCCGGCCAGCCGTCTCCGGTGAAGTCGGCGATAGCGACGCCGAGAGCCTTGTTGTCCGGCCCCCAAAGCCCCAACTGTCGAGCAGCGGGCCTGAACGTCCCGTCGCCGAGATTGAGGTAGCATTCATCGGGGACGGCCTCCATCAGTTTCGGGTGGCACATGGCCGGAAGGCCCTTGACATTGTGGCAGATGCGCGGATTCAAAGGATCGAATGCCACATAGTTGCAGACATATAAGTCCAAATCTCCGTCGCGATCGATATCCGCCCATGCAGCGCTGCTGCTCCAGAGATTACCGGCAATCGAAAGGTCATGGGCGACTTCCAGAAACGTCCCATCCCCTTGGTTACGAAAGAATGAATTTGGTCCGACATTCGTCACGTAAATGTCGTCGAACCCGTCGTCATCAAAATCGCCGACGGCGACTCCCTGGCTGTAACCCCGTTCCTCAATCCCAGAGGGCAGCGTCACATCAACAAAACGCTCCCCGTCAAGGTTGCGGTACAATCGGTCCATCGGCTGTTCAGAACCGGGCGGTTCGGCCGGATTGCCACCTTGAGCCACGTACAAATCCCACCAGCCGTCGCGGTCGAAATCAACCCAACCACATCCACCACCGGTGGCCTCAACCATCAGGCGGTTTCCGGAGGCTCCATTCTGGTAGATGTGTTCGATCCCCAGATCGGATGCTCGATCGACGAGCCGGACGCCTGTCGTCTGTCGATTGCTACTGCTCTGCGGTGATCCCGATCGAAGACTTTCGGCAATCGAACTGGACCGATTGGAGGGTCTCACATTTTGCGGAGGAACGTCTTCGCTGACAGAAGGCACAGAAGCAGCGCTCGGTCCAGTTCCGCAGCCGACAGAGATTCCAGCCAGCAGGCAGAGCCAAGCAACCCGCCGTGGCATTTGCAGGAATCGGAGCGAGGCCATGGGCATCAGGTCGGCCAGTACCGCGACGTAAATGGAAACAAACCCCAACTTGGTTTCCCGAGCCGGGGTTTGTCAAAATCGGATAACTGATACGTGCGACAAGACCTAGAATTCACCCACCACTTCGCTGCCAGCCCGAGTTGCCAGCGCCCGACGAACCCTCCAGTCAAGATTCTGTGACACGTATCGCACGGCACCATCGCCCATCACGCTGTGCGCGCCGCTCGAATGAGTGCTACTCCACTGGTCGCATCGGAAGTCACCTTGAGGGTTGGTGTTAATCGGCATCTTCATGCTATGAATAGCGAAAGGACCGAACCACATCGCGTCCCCTTGGTAGGCTGAAGGAGTCGCTTTTTGAGTCCAGTGATGGTCTTCGATCAGAGCAACCGTGTTCGCCGTCCCATCGGTGAGTTCGGCGATTTTGACACAGCCGTTAAAACCGAACACACCGTTGTTATCCTGGAGTGGCGGCATCGTCAAAGAATTGTGCCACGCCCATCCTTCACCACCATAATTAACGAAAGGGCAATCCCGATGCCCTGGGTTCATCCAGCCCATATTGCCCACGTAATCGGTGCGGCCACCATCCAGGCCGTCGTTCCACGAGTCCATCTGTCCGACTTGGTTCAAGACCAGGCTCGGTTGTGGATTGCTGGGACATAAGAGACCGGGAAGTATTTCGCGGCGAATAGCCCGGTTTGCAGGATTATCGACAAGCGGCAGAGGCGAAGCCGAAACCGTGAGTAAGTCCACTTTTTTGTAGAGCGGCGCCTGATCGAGGTAAGGCAGTAACATCACCGTCCAGCCTAAACTCCCGTGATTATAATGTGGTCCGGCAGGGGTTGACGGCCCATATGCCTCTGTCCAGGTGGAAGCAGTCCAATCATACGCCGAGCGATACATCCGGTTCGTCGGAAAAATCCTGAATCCGTCGTGGTAATTGTGCAGAGCCAGGCCCAACTGCTTGAGATTGTTCTTGCACGTCGAACGACGTGCTGCCTCCCGCGCCTGCTGAACAGCAGGGAGCAACAGCGCGATCAAAATTGCGATGATCGCAATCACAACCAGCAGTTCGATGAGCGTGAAGGCGGCCTTTCGTCGCGGCTTCTGTTTTGTCGACATCTTCATTGTTGCCACTCCTTAAAAAAGTAAAGACAAAAAAAAAGACGCCAGTCACCAACCGGACCGGCCTCTGACGACGCTAGATAGCAATATCAAACACGTTCGACACCGCTTTCACCTCGACTTCTTTCGGCGAGGTTTCCACGGAATTGTATGCTTCTGGAATTTTTGAGCTCATTTTCAACGGCACATTCCTACCAGCCGCGGCAGGCTGCGTCTGGCGTTTCTTCTGCATCTCCGCGAAGCCTTCCTGCATGTTCATCATGGCAGCCTGCGCCTGTTCGGCCCCCGGTATGAGCACGATTTTGTATTTTCCCAATGTGCAACCACGGCGGCCATCCAAGGTCTGCAACGAATACGATCCATCGCTATCCAGGGTGGCTGAAGCTCCTCCGACCCCTTGCGCCGAGACAAACGAAATACGATAGCCGCCCAGCGGAGCCCCCTGAACCGTGACCTTTCCAGTCACGGAATAAGCCGGCACCTCAGAACCGCCACCGCAGCCAATGCCCGTAGCACAAGCGGCGATTAGGACGAATGCAGCCGCAGGAGATAAATGCATGAGGATCAAACCCTCGAAAAAATGACTCGGCCCATAATCTCCGTAGACAGCTCAACGCAATTGTGACCCACGGCCCCAAAAATCCATTTAGACAACTGCGGTCGGGAAAAGTTCTTTTTTTTTGGGTACTACGCGCAGGCCCATTTTATTTTCTCAATTGAAATATGTTTTGTCAATCCTCGCCTGCGAATAAGACACGGCCGGCTAATTTGACTTGATGGGATTTTGGCGCAGAATACGAAGAGAATTGGGGAGCTTGGTGGGACACGATCGTTCCGCCGCTGTTGGTCCGGAAGATTGAGAAGGTTTTGCCGTGAATGTTCTGCCCGCCGGGGGCTTG
>CAYSHJ010000180.1:0-8756 GCA_964430385.1 uncultured Planctomycetaceae bacterium | reverse complement strand
CGAGAGCGAGTTGATCGGCAACAGCCCGGAGATGCAGCAACTCAAGCAAACGATCGCCCGGACCGCTCCGACCGACGCCACCGCGCTGATCCGCGGCGAAAGCGGCGTCGGCAAGGAACTCGTGGCCCGCGCGATTCATTTCAGCAGTGAGCGTCGCCACGGCCCGTTTGTCTGCGTGAATTGCGCGGCCCTGACGGAGACGCTGCTGGAAAGCGAACTCTTCGGCCACGAAAAAGGTTCGTTCACCGGAGCCACCGGTCGCAAACTCGGCAAGTTCGAGCAGGCTCATCGCGGCACGCTGTTCCTGGACGAAGTCGGCGAAATGAGCATGTCGATTCAGACGAAGTTCCTGCGCGTCCTGGAAGGGCATCCGTTCGAACGGGTCGGGGGCAACACGCCGATCAGCGTGGATGTCCGCGTCGTCGCAGCCACGAATCGCAACTTGGAAGATGCGATCGAAGAGAAATTTTTCCGCAGGGATCTTTATTTTCGCTTGTTCGTCGTGGAAATCACGGTGCCACCGCTGCGTGAGCATCGCTCCGACATTCCGCTGCTCGCCTATTACTTTCTCGAACGCTTCGCCAAGAAAACTGGACGACCCGTCAAGGGCTTTACGGACGAGGCGTCGGAGCTGTTGCTCAGTTACGACTGGCCGGGCAACGTGCGCGAATTGCAGAATTGTGTGGAACGTGCCGTCGTGCTGAGCACCAGCGAGTTTGTTTCGCTCTCCGAGATTCGCTTGTCGGGCCTGCGCACTTCAGGTGCGACCACCGCGCCGCCAACAATGATCCTGCCCGCGACCGCTCCCACCTGCACACTGCCGGTCTCGATCGGGTCTGACGGAGGCCTGTCGCTCAACTCGCTTGAACAAAAGTACATTCTGGAAACGCTGGAACGGACGAATTGGAACAAATCACAAACAGCGGCACTTCTGGGCATCGAGCGTTCGACGCTTGACCGGAAATTGAAACGCTACGGCGTCAATCGGCCGGAATGAGTCGTGCAGCCAGCGGCGAGTCGCCGGCAGCGCGGAACTTTACAAATAAACACTATCTGATCGAGCAAAACCAAGATCGAATGTCTCCTCTCGAATTTTGAAAAAGTTGTTGACAAATTGCGTTTAGCGCCTGACAATCCGCCGGTTCTTTCAGACTCCCGCCTGAGCTTTCCGACCACTGGAATTTCTCGACGTCGTTTATGGATCGAAGCTCTCCTGTCGCGATGTCGGTCAACATGTGCGAAGCTCGATTTGTGTGGAATGGACTTCGCGGACTGTGCTCGCCTGCGATCGTCCTCAGGTCTGTGTTTAACACCCAAAACCCAGTTCACCCCTTTCCCTCGTTTTAGAAATTGGAGTTGGACGCATGTCTTATCCGCTCGAGGCAAATTCGGCCCTCGATGATGACGCAGGACTCGACGGCAATGGTTGCCTCATTGGCGAAAGTGACGACTATTGCGACGAGTACCAAGAGGTCGACTTCGCGACGATAGGAGTTGACCCCGCCCTGCCGACGAAGGCCAAGCCAGGTTCGGAAGATAAGGTACTGATGCTGGCCGCTCGCTACGCTGCGGGATTACCTCTCTGGCACAACGGCGACTGCATGGACCACGGTCCGGCACGGCTCCGGCAAGAAGCCTAGTTCTTCGTCATCACGGTTGAAAACGCAAAGGCTCTTCAGGTCTCTCTGAGGAGCTTTTTTTCGTTGGTGGAACGTCCTTGACCGACACTTCTTTGCCTAATCGCCAGGAACTAAAACGCACGTCCAGCCATCTATGCCCACCATCCATCGGAGGATAACGTTCGTGACTGGTCCTCGGCTTGAAAAGAGAGTCTCTCCATGCGTTCACTGAAATGGCTTGCTGGCGTCCTGTTGTCGTTAGCCTCGGTCGCGTCTGCCGGGGAGATCAGTTTCGTCGAGGACTTTTCCCTGGCGCCCGACCGGTCTGTGGCGTTGAAGCAACTCGTGCCGGGGACCGAAGACTTTTATTACTATCACTGCCTGCACTATCAGCAGACACAACAATTCGACAAAGTCGAACCGCTGCTGACGCAGTGGGTCGAACGAATCGGACACACCGCGCGCGAGAATGAGATCCTGCTGCGGCAAGCGTTGCTCACGTACGACAAGAATCCGCAGAAGACGTTGGAGTTCCTCCGCAACAAGCTCGGCGTGCAGTTCAACCACCAACAGGAAGAACACGGCGTCGAGCCGAACTTGCCGACGGTGTTCGACGCGCAAGCCATCGCGCGGCAGACGCTCACGCAACGAGCGTTCCAGCATGGCGGGACCGATGGCTTCGAAGATGCGGCCCTCGACTGGTTGGTTGACGTACCGCTGGATGCGGATCGGCGGCGGCATTTACTCTCACGGATGACTCGGCCGGATTACACCGGCCTGGTGAAGCTCGTCATTGACGACATCAATCATCCGAATACCGGCGGGTTTGGGTCATTTAACATTCACCGGCTACTGACGAAGGCACAACTCGGCGAATGCTTAAAGCTGAGACCGGACCTGAACCACAACCATCATTGGGTCGTCCCGTCGCTCATCAAATTGCAGCCAGGACCGGACGAAGATTGGCAGCACGATGCCAAGTCGATGACGGCGTATCTCGACCGGATCATGGCGTTCGCGAACACATTGCCGCCGGTGCAGAATCCGCTCAAGGCACAGACGCTGTACCACCGACTCTGGCTAGACCGCTCGCGAGGCGTGTTCGACAAAGATCGGTTCTTGGC
Organism: uncultured Planctomycetaceae bacterium; assembly: GCA_964430385.1. Taxonomy (GTDB): domain Bacteria; phylum Planctomycetota; class Planctomycetia; order Planctomycetales; family Planctomycetaceae; genus CAYSHJ01. The sequence continues at coordinate 6,013 of CAYSHJ010000180.1, read as the reverse complement.
GTATCTCAAGCTGCCGCGACCCGTCGGTTATCTGTCAAAGGTGATGCGTGAATCGGACGACTTGAAGCGTTTCGCCGCCGACCTGACTATCGACCTGCGTCCAGGCATTCTGCTGCCGCCGGTCGGCGACGATGAGCCGCTGGTCCGCAGCTACTTGCAGCAGTTCCTCGTCGATGCGGCCAACACGAACGAGTTCGAGCCGTTCATCAACGACGTGTATCTGCAGCATCTGTTTGCCGAAACGAAGATCGTCAACGGCTTGGGTGAACCGGAACAATGGGCCGCGCTGTTGCCGGCGGCGTTGTTTCAGCAACTCAAGCAGCGAGTCGACATCGACTTCGACCCTACCAACAAAACAACCTTCACCGCCGACGAGCCGGTGAGCCTGGACGTGCATGTGAAGAACGCCAGCACGCTGATCGTGAAGGTCTTCGCGATCAACACGCGGAACTTTTACGGTGAACAACGGCGCGAAGTGGACACGGACATCAACCTCGACGGGCTGGTCGCCAATCAAGAATCGACGCGCGAGTATCCCGAGCCGCCGCTACGCCGCGTGCGTCGTCGCTTCGATTTTCCGCAGCTCAAGAAGCCGGGTGTGTACGTCATCGACTTCATCGGCAACGGCCGCAGTAGCCGGGCACTCATTCGCAAAGGCCAACTAAAATTCCTCGTCCGCACCGGCACGGCTGGGCAAGTCTTCACGATCCTCGACGAGCAGAATCGCAAGGTCGATGACGCACGGCTCAAACTCGCCGGACACGAATACTCGCCGAACAAAGATGGCACGATCACGGTACCGTTCACTCATCAGCCGGGCCGGCAGCCGATCGTGCTCATTTCTCGTTCCCAAGCTCTGCGTGGGAACGCTAGCACCGACGCTCCGCGTCGCGAGCCCGCCAAGGACGCAAAGCGTCAGGACGTGCGTTCCCAAGCCGAGCGTGGGAACGAGGAAAACGGGCACGTTGACAACCTGCCCCACGAATACGCCTGCCTCAACTACTTCCAGCACGAGGCCGAAAGCTATTCGCTCGCGGCCGGGATGTTCGTCGATCGCGAGTCACTGCTCACGCGGAAAAAGGCTCAACTCGTCGTGCGGCCGCAGTTGTCGCTCAACGGGACGCCGGTATCGGTCAAGATTCTGGAGGACGTGCGGCTGCGGATTATCTCGACCGATCACGATGGCGTTGCGTCCTCGACCGAAGTCCCGAACTTCAAATTGTTCGAGGACCGGGAATCGGTTCACGAGTTCCAAGTCCCGCAGCGAGTCCAGTCGTTGCAATTCGCATTGCTGGCGAAGATTCAGAATCTGAGCCTCAACCAGAAAATCGACCTCGCGGCCGGCGAATCGCTCAGCCTCAACGAGATTGAGCGCACCGATCGCATCGAAGACTTGCACCTCGTCCGCACGGACAAAGGGTACATCATCGAGCTGCTTGGCAAGACCGGTGAGCCGAAGACGTCGCGGCCGGTGCAAGTCGTGCTCAAGCACCGTGACTTCCGCGATCCAATTCACGCGACGCTGAAGACCGACAAGCGCGGTCGAGTCATGCTTGGCCAATTGCCTGACATCCTCAACCTCATCGTGACTGGTCCGGAAGGGACGTCGCATTCGTGGCCGCTGCGGGCCGACTCGCACGTGTACACGCAGTCGCTGCACGGCCGAGTCGGTGAGGCGCTGACGCTGCCGTACCTGCCCAACAATTCTTGGCGAGCGGGGGGCGTTAGCCCCCCGGTTGACGCGAACGTGAAATCGGGCACTGACAGCCAACGCACCGGAGGGCTAACGCCCCCCGCTCGCCAGAGCGCGTTGTTGCGCGGAGAACTCTCACTCCTGGAACTGCGTGCTGACTCGTTCACGATTGATCGCTTTGAGAACCTCTCGATCAAGAATGGGCTTGTCACGATCAGCGGCTTGCCGGCGGGAGACTTCGATCTGTGGCTGAAGTCGACGAACTCGCACGTCCGCATCCGCATCGCCCCCGGCGAGCAACAGCACGGTTACGTGCTCGGCCAAGTGCGGCAGTTGGAGACTCGTGCGTTGCCGGCACTGCAGATCGACAGCGTGAAAACGGACAACAAAGAGCTGACAATTCAGCTCAGCAACCTCAGCCCGTTTGCGCGTGTGCATATCTTCGCGACGCGGTTCAATCCGGCGTTCGCGGCGGCCGATCATTTGTCCAAGATCATCGTCGCCGAGCCTTATGCGATCACGTCGGCTCCGATCGAGTCGGTCTACATCGCCGGTCGCAACATCGGCGACGAGTACCGCTACATCATCGATCGCAAGTACGCCAAGAAGTTTCCCGGCAACTCGCTCGAACGTCCGTCATTACTGCTGAATCCGTGGGTCGTGCGCACGACCGAGACCGGCGAACAGATCGCGGCCGGCGGCGATGAGTTCGCCGCCAAGGGAGCCGCTCCCGGACGCACCGGCGGACGCGGCGAAGCGAAAGCAGCGGGCGTGGCGGCTCATAAAGACTTCGCCAATCTCGACTTTCTGGCGGATACCTCAGCGGTCTTTCTGAATCTGGTGCCCGACAAGAATGGACGTGTCACGTTGAAGCGAGACGCTCTTGGCGCGCACCAACACTTGCACATCGTGGCCTGCGATCCGCTGAGCACGACATACCGCTCGGTTGCGCTGCCCGAGCCGGAAGCCAAGTTCATCGACCTGCGGCTGGCGAACAACCTCGACCCGAAAACGCATTTCACACAGCAGAAGCAAATCAGTCTCGTCCGCGCCGGCGAACCGTTCACACTCGACGACATCACCTCTTCGAAGTTCGAAGCCTACGACAGCCTCGCGCGCGTGTATCTCCTGTTCACGACGCTGACACACGACCCAAAACTTGCGGATTTTCAGTTTGTCATGAATTGGCCGACGCTCAAGCCGGAAGAGAAACGGGCAATGTACTCCAAGTACGCCAGTCACGAGTTGAGTTTCTTCCTGGCCAAGAAAGACCCGGAGTTCTTCCGCACGGTCATCAAGCCGTACCTCGCCAACAAAAAAGACAAGACGTTCCTCGATCAGTGGCTGCTCGAAGCCGACGTTTCCGGACACTTGAAGCCTTGGTCGCACAATCAACTCAACGTCGCTGAACGAATTCTGCTTGGCCAGCGCATCGCCGGCGAAGCTCCCAAGACCGCGCGACACATCGCCGAGCTACAGCTTCTGCAGCCGCCGAACATCGACCATTTCCTGCACCTGTTCGACACGGCCGTCAAAGGGAGCGCCCTCGAAACAGGCGACGCCTTGGGGCTGAAAGACGCGATGTCGCGAGAAGTCTCATTGCAACTGAAAGATTTCAACGCGCCTGCGGCCGGCGTCGTCGCCACCAATGGGTTGCCACAGAGCTTGGCAGAAAACCTTTCGGCGCCAGCCGGCAAGCCAGCCGAGATGGCTGAAGATCGCAAGAAGGCTCGTGCGACGCGACGATTGATGGGCGAGAAAGCCAAGCAAGACTCGATCAGCGAAAAGCTGGCCGCAGGTGCGGCTCGCGACGGCAAGCTCCGAGACCGACTGCGGACCGAGGTCTGGGACGCGGATGATTTAGTGCTTGGCGCCAAAGAAACCGAGATGTTGTTCTTCGACGCCGAGCAAGCTCGCGGCGCCGTGCGGCAGCTTTATCGCAAGCTGGACCCGACCAAGGAATGGGCGGAGAACAATTACTACAACCTGCTGATCGCCGATCAACACGCCGGCTTGGTGACAGTCAACGCGTTCTGGCGCGACTACGCCGCTCACGACTTTGCTGGCGAAAAACCGTTCTTGTCTACGAATCTTTCCGAGGCGTCTCGCAACTTCAGTGAGATGATGCTGGCCTTGGCGGTGCTCGACCTGCCGTTCGAAGCGGCGAAGCATGAGACCAAGTTCGACGGCACCAAGATGACGCTCGCGCCGGGCAGTTCCATGATCGTCTTCCACGAAGCGGTCAAGCCGGCGAAACCCGCTGCCGCCGCAGTGCCGATTCTCGTCAGCCAGAACTTTTTCAAGCGTGGCGACCGACACCGCCAAGAGAACGGCGAGCAGATCGACAAGTACGTCACCGAAGAGTTCCTGATTCACACCGTTTACGGCTGCCAAGTGGTCGTCACCAATCCGACCTCCGCGCGGCAGAAGCTGACGCTGCTGCTGCAAGTGCCTCAGGGAGCCATGCCAGTCGCGAACGGCCAGCCGACGAAGAGCGTTCATGTGGACCTTCAGCCGTATCACACGCAGACGCTCGACTATTACTTCTACTTCCCGGTGGCTGGCCAGTACCCCCATTTTCCCGTGCATGTCGCGAAGAACGGCGAGTTGATCGCTTTCTCGCAGTCAACCACGCTGAACGTCGTGGACAAGCCGACGAAGTTCGACACCGAGAGTTGGGACTATGTCTCGCAACACGCCTCTGCCGACGACGTGCTTACGTTTCTGAACAAGCACAACGTCCACTCACTGAACCTGGAAAAGGCTGCGTGGCGGATGCGCGATGCGAAATTCTTCGACGCGGCCATCAGTCTGCTCGCGGCGCGACATGCTTATCACCAAACGCTCTGGTCCTACGGAATCGCTCACAACCACGTCGCCGCGATTCGAGAGTTCCTGCAACACAACGACGGCCTCGTCAACGAAGCGGGCGGACGGCTGTCGAGTCCGCTGCTGGACATCAATCCCGTCGTGCGACGGACCTACGAGCACCTCGATTACAAGCCGCTCGTCAACGCCCGTTCCCATCGGCTGGGCCAGCAACGGCAGATCGTTAACGCGCGCTTCCACGAACAGTACCATCGCACGCTGCAACAGCTCAGCTATCAACGCAGCCTGAACGACGATGACCTGATGGTCGTGACGTATGACCTCCTGTTGCAGGACCGCATCGAGGAGGCCCTCGCCACCTGTGCTCGCGTGAACCCGGATCGCCTGGCGACGCGACTGCAATACGACTACTTCACCGCGTACCTGGACTTCTTCAGCGACGACCCGAAACAGGCGCGAGCCATCGCTAAGAAGTATGCCGACCACCCGGTCGACCGCTGGCGACAAGCGTTCGCGGCGATCACCGCGCAGCTCGAAGAGATCGACGGAGCTGGTCCGAAGAAGATCGACACCGAAGATCGCAACCAAGAACAAACGCAGCTCGCCGCGACCGACCCGAACTTCGATTTCACCGTCGAGGCGAAACAACTCACGATCAATCACCAGAACCTCGACGAGGTCCGCGTCAGCTACTACCTGATGGACGTGGAACTGCTCTTCAGCCGCAACCCGTTTGCCCAACAATTCAGCGGCCAGTTCAGCCTGATCCGACCGAACCGCGTGGACACGGTCGCGCTCGTGGATCGCAAACTCGGCGCAGCCGACGGCACTCGGCGCGGGTCTCCCGACGGCACTCGGCGCGGGTCTCCCGACCCCGCCGCTGACCCCGACCGCAGGTCTCCCGCAGCGAACGGCGGCGGCGATTCCAACTCGACCGAGAACGAGGGAGACCTTCGGTCCAGCGAAGCGGCGGGGTCGGGAGACCCGCGCCCAGCGCAGCCGACGGCCGGCTCGAAGAAGGTCGAGCTTCCCAAAGAACTGCACAACAAAAACGTCCTCGTCGAAATCACCGGCGGCGGACAGACGAAAGCGCAGGCGTACTACTCGAACTTTTTGGCCGTGCAGTTCATCGAGAACTACGGCCAACTGAAAGTCACGCACGCGACCACCACCAAGCCGGTCGCGAAGGCGTATGTGAAGGTCTACGCTCAACGCCCGGACGGCTCATCGCGGTTCTACAAAGACGGCTACACCGACCTCCGCGGCCGCTTCGACTATTCGAGCCTCAACACTAACGATCTCGACGCCGTGACGAAATTCTCAGTGCTCGTGATGAGCGACGAACACGGCGCAATCGTGAAGGAAGCGAATCCGCCGAAGCAGTGAGACTTCGTCACATTGTGTGACCGACTTACAAGACCACGAAAGCAGGGAGAACGCCATGAAGGTTGTCATTGGATTGCTCTTCATTGGGATTCTGGGCGCGGCCGT
>CAYSHJ010000179.1:0-4850 GCA_964430385.1 uncultured Planctomycetaceae bacterium | reverse complement strand
CGGCGATTCAAAGCGGGGATATTGAGACCTTACAGCGACACCTCCGCGACAACCCGGATCTTGCCACAGCCAGAGTTGTTGACCGTCGTGGCGTATCTCGGACGCTGCTGCATATTGTGGCAGACTGGCCCGGCCACTTTCTCAATGGCTCACATACCGTCGCGTTCTTGGTCGCGGCTGGGGCGGACGTCAACGCCCGCGTAGTACATCCAGGCCCCGAGGGATCCCCCGAAACAGCGTTGCACTGGGCCGCGAGTTGTGATGATGTCGCCGTACTTGACGCGCTTCTAGACGGCGGCGCCGACATTGAGGCACCGGGCGCCGTTTTCACGGGAGGCACGCCGATGTCGGATGCAGTTGTGTTTGGGCAGTGGCGTGCCGCACGGAGGCTACTTGAGCGTGGGACGAAGACAACAATCTGGCAGGCCGCTGCCTTGGGACTCTTGGACCGTGTTCGTGACTTCTGCTCAACCGAACCACCACCGGTACGCGAACAGATCACGAACTCGTTCTGGAATGCGTGCCGCGGCGGACAGCAAATTACCGCAGAATACCTGCTCGATCGTGGTGCTGACCTGAACTGGTTGGGGCATGACGGCAAGACGCCGTGTGACGTGGCGCAGGACTGCCGTGACGACAATTTGATTCGGTGGCTGCGGGCGCGTGGCGCCAAGCTCGCAGCGGAACTGAAGTAGGGCCTGGGAAAGCTGCTCGCTACCGCGAAGAGCCGCCCAAAACACAAATCCAGCTGACGATCTTTGCGTCGAGCTGCGGACGGATGACATCGCAAGCCTCGATGCGAACTTGCTGCCAAACGTCGCGAGAAATGATTGGCCACACTTCGCCGGATTGTGCCAGCACACCCTAGCCCCTCACTCAACCTTCACCCGTTTCAGCGCTTGCTCGATCCGCCGCAGCGAGCGGTCTCGACCAACAAGCAACAGGCAGTCATAAACGCCCGGACCGATGGCGACGCCGGTCGTGCTGATCCGCAAGGCGTGAATCAACGTCCCCGGCGATTGGCCTTGCTCCTCGCAAAAGGCTTTGAGCGTGGCTTCCAAGTTTTCCGTTGTCCAAGTCGGGATCTGTTCGATCCGAGCCTGATAGCCCGACAACAACGCGGGCACCCCATCCTTCCGAACGCGCTTACCGAATTCCTTTTCGTCGTACGTGACCACGTCGCGAAAGAAGTAAGCCACATCAAGGATATCGCTGAAAAGTTTCAGCCGATCCCCCAGTGCCACGACCAGCCGCGCGACGAACTCGCGCGTCTCCGGCGACGGTATCGAAGCGACGAGGCCGGAGCGTTCCAAGTACGGCAAGCAGCCGGAGACTTTCGCTTCGATCGACAACTGGCTCATCCAGTGCTGCTGGTACGACAGCAGCTTGTCGGGATCAAACCCCGCCGGAGCTTTCACGACTCGGTCGAGCGTGAAGAACTTGATGGCATCGTCGAGCGAAAAAATTTCAGATTTGTCGTCCAGCGACCAACCAAGTCGCAGCAAACCGTTCAGCACGCCCGCCGGCAAGAAGCCGACTTTCTCGTAGTATTCGACCATCACCGGGTCGAGGCCGTGCTTGCCCGCGAGGCCGATCTGCGGAAAGACCGAATCTCCCTTGTCGCAGAGCCGTTTGAACGCCGCGTTGTTGCGGTATTGCTCCAGCTTACGCTTGCTGAGCTTCTCCTTTGACCCCGGCGCGGCGACGTACGGAATGTGAGCGAACTCCGGCAGCGTATTTTCCAAGGCCTGATGCAACAGAGTTTGAATCGACGTGTTCGTCAGATGCTCTTCCGCACGGATCACATGCGTGATCTGCAACTGCGCGTCGTCAACAACGGTCGCGAAGTTGTACAGCGGCGAACCATTCGAGCGCATGATGACCGGGTCTGCAATCAATCCAGCATCCCAGGCGACTTTGCCGCGGATGTGATCGTCGATGACGATCGTCTGATCGCGCGGTACGAGAAAGCGGACGACGTGCGGCCGTTCTTCCGCGAGGAATCGCTGAATCTGCGAATCGGTCAGTTCGAGCGATCGTCGAATATTGAGGTAGTTTCGCTTCTCGGTTTCGGCCAGTTTGCGGTCCTGATCGATCTGCTCTTTGGTCTCGAAGCAGCGATACGCCTTGCCTTCGCGCAGCAGGCGGTCGGCGGCGGCACGATACAGCTCGCCACGCTGCGATTGAAAATACGGAGCGTACGGACCGCCAACTTCCGGACCTTCGTCCCACGTCAGCCCCAGCCACTTGAAGGCTTGCAGGATCGGCCCCAAAGCCTCGTCGATGTTCCGCTGCTGGTCAGTGTCATCAATCCGCAGAATGAACTTTCCGCCGTTGTGCCTGGCCCACAACCAATTGAACAATGCCGTCCGCATGCCACCGATGTGCATGTAGCCGGTCGGACTGGGAGCGAAGCGAGTGCGAACGGTGGACATCGTCATTTTGACGCTCTTTCGTCATTGGGTCTTTCGTCATTCGTCATTTCTCTTGGCTCCACTCTGTTCCAAAATCTCCGCGACGTGCATGACTCGAATCGGCTTGCCTTGCCGGCGGATCAGGCCGTCGAGGTGCATCAGGCAGGACATGTCATTCGCGGTCAGCACTTGAGTGCCAGCCAGTTCGTGATCGTGGACGCGGTCGAGGCCCATCATGCACGACACCGCCTCCTCGGAAACAGCGAATGTCCCGCCGAAGCCGCAACATTCGTCCGGCCTGGTCAGTTCAGAGAACGAAATGCCTGCAAGGCCCTCCAACAATTGCCGAGCCTTGTTGAACGCCGGGCCGACGCGCTCGCTGCAACTTCCCAGACGCAACTCGCGCAGGCCGTGACAACTTTGGTGCAGACCAACTTGGTGCGGGAACTGGCCGGTCGTGCGAGTCACCTTCAGCACGTCGGTCAGAAACTCCGTGAGTTCAAACGTCTTCAACTTGAGTTGCTCGAAGCCCGCTGTGCCAGCCAGATACTCGTCGTAGTGATGCCGCACCATCGCGGTGCAGCTTCCGGATGGGCAGACCACGAACTCGTACGGACGGAAGATCTCGAAGAACCGCTGCGCCAGCGGACGTGTCTGTTCACACAATCCCGTGTTGGCCATTGGTTGACCGCAGCAAGTTTGAGCTTCTGGAAACTCGACCTCCACGCCGAAGCGTTCCAGCACGGTGACGGTCGCTAGGCCGACGCGCGGATAGAGTTGATCGATGTAACAGGGAAGAAACAGTCCAACACGCATGCCGCCTCCAAAGTCCGCCATGTGAACGAACATTCGCGATCACAATGTGGCTGAATTGTAGCGGCAGGCCACAGCGCGGCCGACCGATCATCAGCACAGCCGACCGATCATCGCTTGCGGATGTTGGGAAGCCATCGCAAACTGGGAAACATTCCTGTGAAAATTTGGGAAGACTGAGAAGATTTCATAGAACACGTAGCACTCGAAGCTCTTGATAATCTGGTAAAACAAAACTTACCGTGACATATTTATCGGTGACTTGAGTCGACTGAGCCGATCCTTTTCGAGAACCGGCATTTCCGACGGAGGAACTCGATGACGTTGCCACCGTTCTTGAAAGCCAACACCAACGATGGTCGCTGGTACGTGATGCGTGTTTGTTTGGCGGTGCTGACGCTGTCCGGGTGTCAGACGACTTTTGTTCGTTCGTTGTCAGGCACATCAGCGGCCGAACCATCCGCGCGACCGTTAGATGATCGGCCCGCAAAGTCCGCCGCCAGTTCGTCGACACTTCTGATTCACGATGATTCGATCTCTGAGCTGAAGATTGCCTTTCCGATCTTGGAGACGGCACACAGGTCTTCTTTTTGCAAGCCACACAGGCCCACGACTGCGACGATCGATTTCGATGATCAAAACAGTCCTTGGCTTTCGCTCATTCGCGATGACATTCCTGATCCTTGCTCAACGGACGAAATGCGTTTCAGTCAGTGCCGTACCTGCGACCTGGACAAGTGCGTCCATGAACACGACGACGGACGGCTCTGTTTCCGTTGCGACGCGAAGGATTGCTGGCTGACTCTGTGGGAGGACACTCGTGGTGTCGTGAATTGGAATAACGCGCTCATGATCGGCGTCGCGGCGGGTGGCGTGGTTGCGATGCGTGAAGGCGACGCTGACCGCGAAGTCCGCGAATGGGTCAACCAACATCCGGGGCGTTGGGGTGAAGGGACTCACGTGCTGGGCAAAATTGGGGAAGTCCAGTGGCAAGCCCCGGCACTCATTGGCCTCTACACTTATTCGCTATGGTCACAGAACCAGGAACTACACGACGTCAGTGGATCGTTGCTGAGTGCGTTTGCCATCACGAGCGTGACGACGACGGTGATCAAATTCGTCGCCCATACCGACCGACCCTCGACGGAGTGGAATGACGGACATTATGGCTTTCCTTCGTATCACACGTCCAGTAGTTTTGCGATCGCGGCGGTGTTGGACGAATACTACGGACCGGCAGCCGGACTGCCGGCGTATGCCCTCGCGGGGTTAATCGGTTTCAGCCGGATCGATGAGCAAGATCACGATCTGTCGGATGTCTTCTTCGGCAGCGTGCTGGGCTTCGTGATCGGAAAATCCGTCGCGGGGCGGCACTTGCGCGGCGACTCGCGGGTGCAGCTTCTGCCTTACTTCCATCCGACCGATGGTAGCTCCGGCGTCGCGTTCGAAATGCAGTTCTGATCAGAGTTGCCGCGTCATTCCGAGACCTCGCGCCGCAACAGTCCGGCCGATGACTCGCAATACTGCCGTCGACGTCGCTGTTTTTCCGGAGCGGCGACAGTGGCTTGCTTGAGGTCCGCCAAGTTTGCGGTGCAGACCCGACAGCCGACCGTTTGAAGATGG
>CAYSHJ010000178.1:0-1748 GCA_964430385.1 uncultured Planctomycetaceae bacterium | reverse complement strand
GTGCCTTTGCCCACCACGGCCTGGAACCCTCGGACGAAGATTTTGCCCGTATTCTGAGTCAACCGAAACTCACTCATCATCAACTCTCGACCTGGGCGAGTCATCCTGATCTTGTCATCCGCGCGAGCGAGGAACGACCCGCAGACGGCGTGTTCCCGCAGCGACTCGGCGATGCGTGCCCGCTGTGCGGGTTTCCGACGTACGACTGGTATGTGTTTGCAATGGATCAGGAGTGTGAAACCGCGGCGGCGATCGAACGCGCACAGCCCGCGTGGCGGCGTCAATCGGGCGCGTGTCGTCAGTGTGTCGAGACCTATGTCTCCGTGCTCGACAGGGACTTCATCGGCAAACCGTGCTCCGTGAAACCAAACAGGGGGGAAAACAATGATTTACCACAGGTCCAGAGGGACATCGCCTTGGCGTAACGTCCTGTCGGCTGCGGCGGCGTTGAGTATATCCATCGTTGCTCGCGCGCAGCTCGTCCCGACGACGAGCAGACGCGGCAGTTTCGCAGGCACCTTGTGATTGCGGCCACCTCCCGCCACAATGATCCCAGCAGCGCCGCAACGCCGCGGCCATAGGTCGCAGCTTCCCGGTGCGTTGTGCGTCGGAACAGCTTGGATGCCGCCGCGGATAAGAGGTTCCCGCGGCGAAAATGTTTGATATGGAGAATCCTCGATGGCGAAAGTCAAGCGGAAGCGGAGCAAGAGTCTTCCCGAAACGTTTAGGAGGTTTGTCGAAAAGTTCCCTGCGATCGCTGAAGCGCACGAGGCCGTGGCCTGCGCCGTCGATGAGCTAGGTCCCCTGGATCGCAAGACTTGCGAGCTGATCAAGATCGGGATTGCGGCGGCCGCCGGACTGGAAACCGCCACCCGCAGTCACGCCCGCCGTGCCATCGAGCAGGGTGCCTCGATGGCCGAAATCGAGCAGACGATCCTTTTGCTGGTCAACACCTGCGGATTCCCGCGTGCGGTTGCGGCGTGGCAGTGGGCCAGTCAAGCACGCGCGCGGAAGCGCAAGTAATGGTCACCGTTCGTCAGGAAACCAAGTAACCTGCAGGCCACACTTAGGACGGACGAATATGGCGGATCAACGGTGCATCAGTGCGGACCGGCCGACCGTTGCGGGAATCCTTATCGGTGGAACGAGCCGTCGCATGGGCCGCCCGAAAGCCTTGCTCGCAATGCCGGAAGGACAGGTGTTGCTCGAACACGTCGTTCACATCGCGTCCAGCGTACTCGATCAAGTTGTTCTCCTTGGGAACGCCGCAAACCTACCGGACAAACTTTGTACTTGGCCCCGACTGCCGGACGCTGAACCGATCCGGGGTCCCTTGTCGGGACTTTGTTCGCTGCTGCAGTTTGCAGAGCCGGGCTGGGCGATGCTGCTCTCGTGCGATCTGCCGTTATTGTCCCCCGATGTCCTGCATCGGCTTCTCGCCGCCGCTTCCCCGGATGCCGATGTCGTGACCTTCGTCGCCGATCCCGCTGCCCCCAGCTACCACCCTTGCTGTGCACTCTACCACTCGCGGCTGACACCCTTCGCGATTGATGAGCTGCAAACCGGCACGGCGAGCCTGCACGACCTGCTCGCGCGATCTCGCCTTGTCGCCCTTCAACCCACGCCCCTCGAAGCGGAGGCATTGACCAACGTCAACACGGCGGCCGAGTTCGACGCCTCAATCCAGCGTGCCAAGGGCTTTTGTGTGTAAAGTCGGCTTCGAGCCGGGTGAAACGGGCTGGTTCGCA
>CAYSHJ010000177.1:0-2764 GCA_964430385.1 uncultured Planctomycetaceae bacterium | reverse complement strand
ATAGGTGCCGGGCTCATTGGGTTGAAACTGGTAGGTGTAGCTGCCCGAAACTTCGAACGATGTGTGGCCGACGCCATCATTGAACGGCGTGACGTTCATGCCGTGATGATGAATGGTGTGGGTGTTCGACCGGGATTGAATAGTTGAATGCACGACTTGGCCTTGGCGGACGCGCAACGTCGGTGACGGCCATGCGTTGGTTTGCGGGCGATCTTCCCAGTCGAATCGCCAGACCTCAATCTCCCGAAAGTCTGGCGTGGGAAGTTTCAGGCCAAATCGCACGCCCAATTCAAAGCGAACGTCAGGCTCGAGCCGGTCCGGCGTCGGTGGGTTCGCTTGAAACACGTCGCAACCGAAAGTGTCGAACGTGGATTCTTCGGCGGCGGCTGTGCCTGCGAAGATTTCGTCGTCGGGCATGATCAACTCTCCGCAGGTGGGCTGAGGCCCAGGATTTCCCAATCGGCGATGAGGCCCTGCGGATAGTTGCCGCCGCCGGCTGTCTGCGACATCTCGGTGTGACAATGCATGGGATACTTCAGGGGAAACCGCTCTTGCCGTGGCGGGTAGGCGGCGTCTGGAATGTCGTTCGGCCGCTTGAACGGCAGCAACATGTCTTTGCGATCCAGCGGCGCCATAATCCAGGTGTCGCGTTCGAGGATGTTGTCGCGCAGAACTTGCGTACCCTGGGCATTCACACCTGATAGTTCGAACACGTGATTGCCGTGAATGTGCGGCGAGTGTGTAGCCAGACCGGCATTGGCGACGCGAAGAATCAACGGTTCGCCGATGTAGCCCTCGGCGCGCGAAGCGGGATCGTGCGCTGCGTCAAAGCCGCTCTTGCCGTTAAGCGTGAAGTAGCGCGGCGCGAAGGTCCGGAGCACTGTGGCGGGATCGACGAATTGTCCGGCGTCGACGCGCCGGTTCAGCGCCGGATCGATCTGCGAGAACAACCAGACGCGCTCGCGATCTGCGCGCCAGGGCAATCCTGGAAACTCCGGCGACGGGCCGAGCGCGTCGAAGAGCGCGGCCGTTGCAGGCGTGTGGTGGGCGCGTGAAAATGGCGTCAGAGCGCCCGCGTTTGTGGTTGGTGCTCGAGGCTCGACAACAAAAGCGCCGAACAGCCCCAGCAGGCGATTCACCGGCGCGCGCGTGTGATCGATATAGAGATAGGTGCCGCCGCGTGGCGCGGTAAACGAGACGCTGCGCGTGGCGCCGGCCGCGATCGCAGAAATCGTCGCGGCAGGCACGCCAGGAATGGCGAAGCCGTGCGTACGCGTATCGTTGTTGCGCACCGTGATTGAGACTTGATCGCCCTCGACCGCGCGCAGCGTCGGACGCGGCCCGCCCTGACCAAAAAAAAGCACCTGAAAAACAACTTCGCCGTCGATCATCTCGACGTCGGCGGCCTCGATGCTCAGTGCAGCACTGACCGTCGCCGCGCGCGCGTTGGGTGCGCTGCCGACGACGCAAGCGGCGCCGGCGGCGAAGCCGTATTGAAGGAATTTTCTACGGTTCACGTCGCAACCCTCAGGTATAAAAATGCGAACGCCAGAAAGTTTACTAGTTTATTCGCGTGGTTGGCGAGTTCACGCCGCGGCAGGTCACGCGCCCGCTTGCTCTCGGTTTGCCCAGAACTTTCTCTGCACCGAAACCAAGGTTAGTCCAATTGCTCTCGCGGCGCAGACCCGCTCCAGTCTAGCCTTTCGTTGTGCTAGGTGACCGGAGTCGGCGATGAGCGTGAGGTCGCTTCCATGGAGCGGCAACGGCTTGTTTGGATGGCGCCTGCCGTTTCGCTGCGCTGCAGCGAACCAGGAAAACTGGCCCGAAGCAGCCATTCGAAAACCCGAAGACTTTGGTTGGTCGGTTGAACCGAGCGTGTCCTTCATGGCACGAGAAGCGCGATGGCGCTATTCGCAACCTGCGCGCCTAGTTGGAGACGTGGGGCAGCATGCGGATCGACACTACCTTTGACTTCCGGACTGATGCGGCTGGAAAAGACCCCGACAAGTACAGTCCCACGCTTCGCCAATACCATCGACTTCTCTGGAGCAAACCACTGCCAAGTGGCCGCTTCTTTCAGCTGGCTGACAATGTACAAGGTGTGTACCTGCAGCACCGTTCGGAACTTGGCGAGCATTTCCTGTCCAGCGACTCGGTCCTTCCTACGTTCGCGCGATGGAAGTCCATGAAACACATCGTCGATGAATTTCCTGCCGAAGAACAGGAAGCTTTTGACCGCATCACCTACACCATCGGAGGCATGATGGTGTTTCCCAGTAATAGGATCGGCGGCAAGCAAACCATCAATGGCGCCCGGGGCTTTGATCCAAAAATCAAGGATCGCTTCGATCTTACGTTGGAGTGCGTTCGCCGACACTATTTGGGAGTGAGCAGTCCGCTCGCGGAGACGTTGTCGAGGTATCGGGAATTCTTCGCCCTGTTCGACGACTTCCAAGGGTACGTGGATTTCTTCATGCTCCATGACCTAGTCGCGAAGGATCACTCAGCGGTCAATTTCTTTATGCCATTTGATAACTTCAACACTCCAGCGGTACCGAAGAACAGCGAGGACTATAGGGAGTTTAGGCGTCACAGCATTGAGTTTGTCGAAGCTCGTAACCGCCGGATCGACAGCTATGTTGTTTGTTCGCCCTGATAGCCTCGGTGGACGCTGAGAATGGTTGCAGGCGGCCTCCGTTGCTTGGAAGGTGCGAGAGGGCGGAAAGCGATCTATCCCGCGCCGACTGCGGCTGCGCGCCGCATG
>CAYSHJ010000176.1:0-3814 GCA_964430385.1 uncultured Planctomycetaceae bacterium | reverse complement strand
AACTGAGACAACTTGCCGGCGGCCGCGTGTTCGTCGCGGAGGCGGATCAGAACTCGGTCGAGCAACGCGACGGCCCATTGGCGTTCGAAGAGTCGCTCGGCCGTGAAGTCGTGAGCCGGCTCGGTCAGGAAACGCGATTCGCCGGAGTCCCAATCGAGTGACATCGCGCGTTGCAGCGACACGATCTGTCGGCCGCCACCGCGCTTGGCCGCGCGGGCCTTATCGCGTTCGTTCGACAAAAAATGTTTGATCGCCGCGAGCAAGAAGGCTCGAAACCGTCCGCGTTCCGGCTGCACATCCACAAGGTAGTCTTTTTCAAGCAACCGCTCGAAGAAGCCTTGCGTCAGGTCTTGAGCCTCGTGAGCATCCCGCGCTCGGCGGCGGACAAAGGCGTACAGCGGATACCAGTACGCCTGGCACAACTCGGCCAGCGCGTCGCGCGCTTGCGGAGCGGTTCGGTCTTTCGCCTGCAACACGACGCTCCAGCGAGTGGTCGCGAACCTCGCTCGCGGCGGCGGGGAGTCGGCGGGAAAAAGTTTCGACGGCACGGAGAATCTCGTGTAACGAACGCGCGGAAATACTTCTGAGGATGATAGCGAGTCGTAGGATGGGCACTCTTGTCCGTCTACCTCGGCGTCCCAAGAAAGAGGAAAGAGGACGGACAAGAGTGCCCATCCTACAATCCCGGCCACGAGGTTCGTCATGTCCGAATCAACGTCCTGCCCTCAGTGCGGTACAAGGCTTCCCGAAAATTCACCGCGAGGTTTGTGTCCGGCGTGTCTGCTGAAGCAGGGGATGCAATCTTCGACGCTGGGAGGCGAAGCGCCCCACAAGTCGTGGACCGCGCCGCAACCCGCTGAACTGGCCAGTCGCTTTCCGCAGTTGGAGATTCTGGAACTGCTCGGCCAAGGTGGCATGGGAGCGGTCTACAAAGTGCGGCAGCGAGAACTTGATCGTTGGGCCGCGCTCAAGGTGTTGCCGGATGAGGTTGCGCACGACCCGAATTTTGCCGAGCGGTTTCAGCGGGAAGCGAAGACGCTCGCGCAGCTTTCTCATCAGCACATCGTCACGGTGTACGAGTTCGGTCAGCGCGACGGCGTTTACTTTTTGCTGATGGAGTTCGTAAACGGAGTGACGTTGCGGCAGGCGAGTCGAGCGGGACAGGTCACGGCAAAGGATGCGTTGACGATCGTCACGCAGCTTTGTGACGCCTTGCAGTTCGCGCATGACGAGGGGGTCGTGCATCGCGACATCAAGCCGGAAAACATCCTGATCGACAAACGCGGCCGCGTGAAAATCGCCGACTTCGGACTGGCCAAGCTGCTCGGCAAACCAGCCAACGTGCCGACGTTGACGGGCACGAACCAGGTCATGGGGACGCCGGTCTACATGGCTCCGGAGCAGATGGAAGGCACTCGCGGCGTCGATCACCGTGCCGACATTTTTTCGCTGGGAGTCGTTTTCTACGAGCTACTCACGGGCGAGTTGCCGCTGGGCCGCTTCGCGCCGCCGTCGCAGAAAGTGCAGGTGGATGTGCGACTGGACGAGGTCGTTCTCCGCACGCTCGAAAAAGAACCCGACCGCCGCTATCAGCAAGCCAGCGAAGTGAAGACCGACGTCGAAACGATCCGCAATCAGCCGCTGGTGGGCAGCTCGCGACCCGCAGCGCCACCCACTCGCCGGGGCGAATGGAGTCTCGCGAAAGTCATCGTCACAACGTTAGCGGTCATACTGTCGATGGTCCTCTTGCCGGTGCTGGCCTACATGGCGGTGTGGAAGTTGTCGTATCGAGCACCGCCGGTCTTCCCTCTAACTCTAAAACCGCACGATCATGCCAAAGTCGATGGGAGTCGCGGCTTCGAACAGACGGGCAGCCAATTGCCGCCCGAGATCATAGTTCCCGATGGCGCCGGCCCGATCATTCAGTGGACGGCCGACGGCCCAAGGCTGAACCCGCGCTTCGCGTCGCTGACTCCGACGGAAATCACACAGGTCGAGGGTGTGCTGAAGTCGATCCACCAGCGATATCTCGCCGAGGAAGAACGACACTCGGTGCGCAGCATCGGCGAGAAGGGAGAACAAATCACCGACATCAAAGGGTTCCACAAAGAAGTCGCCGCGCTGGAGCACGACCTGTGGACGCAACTCGACGATTTGGTCTCCGTCGAACAACAAAAGCAACTTCGCGAGTTCCTGCCGCTCTACACTGGTCAGCAGGTCTCGACGTGGACGGCGATCGTTGGAGGCAGTGGGGGCGGTGGGATGTCGCCCGGAGGTGGAATGGGAGCAATGGGGATGTCGGCTCTCGGGATGGGAATGCCTCAACTCTCTTGGCGTTTTCCCGGTCTACTCGGCTGGAGCCCCAACTGTCCATTACCTGCCTTCCAAGTCAAGATTTGGCGCAGCGGTCGCTGGTTCCATTGGGAACTTTATCACAGAGATAATCACAGCGAAAATCCTATTGAAGACAAAGGCCCCGAACTGCCAATCGAACTACGCCGCTTCTGGCGCGACCCGAACTCGTCGAACGCAATGGCAAACCTGACGCAAGCGTTCGCTGACGATGACCCGCCGGCGAATGAACTGTCGCTGCGATTGATTGAACTCGACAAGCTCCGCGCCGCGAACCTGACGCCTTGGGATGAAGTCGAGAAGCAGGCGACGGAGTTGCTGGCGAAGTTCAACAAACCGGCAGAGAAAGGCCGCATCTATTGGCAGGCGGCTCAGGTCTATGGGCAGAGCGATATCAGCGGCCACGCGGCCGACGTGATTCGACACGCCAAGGAGGCGCTCAGGTACGAACGCGATCCAATTCAGCGCGGCTGGCTGTTCATGCACCTCGGCTGTGCGTGCGAAGTGCGTGACAGCGACCCGAAAAACTTTGTCGAGCGGCGTGCCGAGGCGACTCGCTGGTTCTTGAAAGGCTATGCCGAACTGCTGCCGTTCAACTTGCCAGACAAAGCTCCCGAACTGCCGGCCGTCGACAAGATCGGCCGCGCCCTTGGCGACAGCGGGAGCGGCGAAGTCGATCCCGAACGGATCGCCACCGAGGTCCGTCACGCCGCGCAAATGAAAGTCCGCAAGGAGGCCGAGTTCACTCGCGAACTGGTCCATCGCCGAGCCGTCTACATCGGCCGTCTGCAAGAACTTTTCGGTCGCTTGCACGAACTGTGGGCCAAAGAGGGCAGCCCGCGCGACCAACTGCGAGAACTGGCCGTCGAGACGCTCCGTGACGAAGCGGTCGTCGAAACGTTGCTCGGTCAAGTTTGGCCACCGCGCGCCAGCGAAGCTCAGAACCAATCTCAGTAGTGCCACGGCTGTGGTGTGTGCATTGGAAAAGTGGGTGGAAACTTCCGAAGGATGGCCGGTCGTCTTTAACCCGGAGGGTTTTCAGCAATTAGCCGAGGGTTGAGCGAAGCGACACCCCCGGTTTGGATATTTTGTGAGATTGCATCCCAGCGGGATGCCAGCAATTCTGGCTACGACCCCGCTGGGGGCGAACGGACTTCAATTCCATCCCCGGGGGTGTCGCTGCGCTCAGCCCCCGGCTAATTGCTGCGAAGCCTCTGGCTTGAAGACCTGACCCCGGTTCGCAATCTTCCGTGGCCCGCGGCGCATCGAACGTTTACGCATTGCGGAAATGCAAATCTCTTGCTTGTTGAACGCCAACTGCCGAGCGCGAACGGACTCGAAGCCCCAGCTACGGACGCGCTCAACATACTCAGGGATCTGTTTCGCGAGATTCCAGTCGCGCAGCTTCACGGTCAGCAGCAGGCCGCGCAGATCAACGTGAGGTAACGAGACAATCGACTCG
>CAYSHJ010000175.1:0-5495 GCA_964430385.1 uncultured Planctomycetaceae bacterium | reverse complement strand
AAGATTGACGGGGATGCGGTCCGTCACCGCTTGCTCGAAAGTCGAGAGGTCGGGGATGAACGTCTCGAAAGCGTCTTCGCCGAAATGCTCACGGAGTTGCTTCAGGTAGGTGGTCTGATATTTCCGCCTCCGCTTGAAACGCGAAACGACAAAGCCAAGAAGTTGCAGGTCCGCGTTGTATTGTTTGCGGACATGCTCATAGGTCTTGAGGACGTGTTGTGTGCCGAGTGCTCCCCACTGAGCAGCTTCGAGCGGAACCAGCAGGAAGTCGGACGCACAGAGAGCGGCGTAGGTGATGAGCGAAATGTCGGCGGGGCAGTCCAACAAAATGTAGTCGTAGAGAGCGGAAGCCTCGCGAAGCGGATCAACCAGCGATAGCACGAGGCCGGACGACTTCCATTGAGCAGGATCGGTGAGGTTGTAGTGTTCGAGTGCGAAACTGCCGGGGATCACGTCGAGACACGAGAACGCCGTCTTGCGGATCAGTGTTGAGAGATCCGGATCAATGGCCGGATTGAAAAACGCATCGGTGCCGACACCGGCGTCAAAGTTCGGCAGCAAGCTCGTCGAAATGTTGCCTTGCTTGTCGAGGTCGAGCACGAGGCACTTGCGGTTCTGCTCTTGGCAGACGCCGGCGATCAGCCAGCAGGCGTGTGTTTTCCCGACTCCCCCTTTGAGGTTGAGCGAAGTGATCACCGTGGCCCGATGCCCGACCGATTGACGCACGAACTCAGACTACCAGACCGAGCCGTAAATGCAATCGGCTGATCCGCTTCAGAGATCGACCGCCTGAGTGACGAAGGATCGCCACGCCAAAGTTTGTCAGTGCCGTGTCAGCCGCGAGTCAACCCCGTGTCAGTGACTCGTCAGCGGTTCCAGTCGATAACGCGAATCCACCGCAGCACCGTGCCAACGTGTTGGTTCCCGACAAACCGAGGAGTGAAGAGCGATGAAACAAATCCCCATCCAATCTCCCTTCATGGCGGAAATGGAAGCAGCCCTGGATGCCGGGCTGCACATTATGCTGACCGGGCCGCGCGGTGTTGGAAAAACCTATTCCGTAAAGCAGGCTGCCAAACGGCGCGGAATGGTGTTGCACGTCTGCCAGGGACACAGCGATCTCACCGTCGAGGAATTACGTGGGACTCCCGGACTGCGCGACGGCAATACTTATTTTGAACCGGGAGTCGTGGTTCGCGCCGTGAAAGACAACGCCTATTTCCTCTTTGATGAAGTCAATCTCTGCCGTCCGGGGGTCTCGGCCTGGATGAACAACGTCATCGACGATGATGGGTTGTTGTCGATCCCCGAAACCGGCGAAGTGATGCCTATCCCGTCTAGCTTTCGCGCCTTCTTCTGCTTCAACGACGGTTATGCCGGCACTCGTGAGTTGAACCAGGCCCTAAAGGACCGTTGCCGCGTGATCTACTGTGATTATTGGCCAGCGGAATCGGAAATCCGGCTGCTGCGATCCGCTCTCCCACGGCTCGCTTCAGTCGACCTGTACCGCATGGTCTGCATCGCCAATGGCGTCCGCAAGGCTCGCCGCGAAGGGGCCATCGACTTTGATTTCTCCATTCGAACGCTGATTCAGTGGGGCAAAGATGCCGACAGTCGAACTCAAGATTTGCTCGAAAGCTTCAGAGCGGTCGTGCTCCCCAAAGTCGGTGATCCTCACGAATACGACCTGCAATATGCGGCGCTAATCGAAATCGCTCGACTGACGCTTCGCTAAGCCGAGGCCATCACGGTTATTCCACATTGACTGGGAGAGGCGTGCCATGAATAGGTTTGGAAGTTCGGCAATCAAAACGTTTGCGTTTGTACTGGCGGAGGTGACCGGCAATCAGGTGCAAGTCCAGGTCGGGCCATCCTCTGCCCGCACGGATGGTCAGACGATCTTCCTGCCGGATATCGGGATTTGGGACGAGAGTGGATTCCGCAATCTCTGTGCGGACGCTTGCCACGAGATGGCGCATGTGTGGTTTCAGTCGAACGCCTTTCAGCAGAGCATTCTCGCCGACTGTCCGCCCGAGCAACGAGAGCTGATGAGCCAAACGATCAACGTCATTCTGGATGTCGCAGACGAAACCCGGTTTGAAAAGGCCATGCCGCGAGCCGAAGTTCTCTTTGAGGTCAGTAACCGCGCCGCACTGGAGAAGGCGATCGAGTGTCAAGCGATGCCCCAGCGACCCCCACAGCACGCCTCACCGTGGCAGCTTCTCGCCGCAGGCATTTGGCTAGTTCGCTCCAAACCAAACTCTGAGGAACGAAAAGTGTTAAGAGGCTGGCGTACCCGCGTTTCAGGGATGCGCGAGGTAATCTCCTTCCTGAAGCGTGCTCGTGACCGACGTTGCGCCGGCGATTTTCAGCCGCAGCGCACTCCGAGCCAGTGGCAACATCTTCGGCGATTGGTGGATGGCCTTTACCTCATTGTTGCAAAACACGCAGCAATCGCCCACCACTCGCAGCCCAAGCACGAGGAACCACTTTCTGACCCGCAAGGTCATTGGCGTCGTACAGTCGTCACGGCCGCGAGCGACCAGGCGCAACGTGATGCTCAAGAGGGTCAGACGGAGACAACGACCGACTGGTCGCACGGTTTGGAAGACTCTTCGGAAGCCACTTCGGAAACCTATTCGGAAGCCACTTCGGAAACCTTTTCGAGAACCTATGCGGACATAATTGCAGCGCATCTTTTGATTGCAGACCTTCTCGCCAAACGGCCGGTTGGCTTTGATCAGTCTGTCTACGATCACGTCCTGTCGCCATTTCGACAGACTGCGCGACGATTGACCTCGTCAGCGATCATCGAAGTGGAAACTGGTTTGAAGTCGGGACGCTTGAGTCGCCCATCAAGAGCATTCGTCGATGGCCGTTGCTTTCGTCGAACGACGATGGGGTCAACTCCCAGTGCGGCCGTCGCCGTGGCGATCGACCACAGCTATTCAATGCTCGCCAACCTCTCGTCCTTCCTTCCCGTGGGCTTGGCGCTGATCAATTCGATTTCCGCAATTCCTGGCGTCGAAGTCGGCACCTGGCGTTTTGGAACAAAGGCGGAGCGATTGATTCAAGCAGAGGATCTTCGTACCAGCCGGTTGCTGGGAGGAACGGCGACGCATTTGGTGTTGGCTGCCGCCCGCGAGTGGCTCAATTCTCGCCCACAGGAATTGAGGATCATTGTGCTGTTCACCGATGGTGAACCGGACGATGTCCAAGCCGCGTCCGAACAAGCTCGAAGGCTCCATCGCGAACATGTCCGCCTGTTAGTCGGCACAATCGGAATCGGTCGCGAATTGTGTGCGCGGTCACTGCCGGGCGCGATCATCTTCAATGTCGATCCCCAGGACGCAGCCTGTTCTCTCCAACAAGCCATCCGACGCATGAGCCTTGATAGCTGATTTCGCGACCACAACGCGCCGCTGCCGATTGACAAACCGCGCGCACTGTTGGCCCGTCAAGAAAGTTTCTCGGAGAAACTTTCGCGAACAGGACATCGTTTGTTTTTCGCGTCAATCAATGCTTCACGGAGATCGTGGTATCGTTCGTCATCGAGATGCGCCGCCGCTTTCCGATTCGGCCACAAAGACATTGCTCACTGGCGTCAGCGAATGCCCAACTGAGTCTCGTGGAGCACGCGCTCTGCCCGCTCGACTCGGAAGTCTCGCTCCAACCGAACTCTGTCTTTGAAACGTCGTACTTCTTTTCGGACCACAGCCGGAACCGGAAGAAGGCCACGGTTCGGATTGGCGGATTGGATGGCCTCTCGGCTCACGACGAACTCTATTTGTGGGGACTGCTCGCGCTCGCCCTATCGCAACCGGAACCGAGTGCCGAGTTCATGGCCACGCCCTACTTCTGCTTGCGACGGTTGGGCATCGTGGACGATTCCAACAAGGGCGGCCGTGAGTTCGAACTCTTCCGAGCCGCCATCAAACGTCTCGCCGGTATTCGATATCAAAACGACTTTTTCTACGACCCGATTCGTGGCGAGCATCGAGCCGTCTCGTTCGGTTTCTTGAGCTACAGTCTGCCGCTCGGTGACGATTCCAACCGCGCGTGGCGATTCGCGTGGGATTCCATTTTCTTCGAGCTGGCTCGTGCGACCGGCGGTGCGTTGCGGTTCGACTTGTCGCGGTATCGACAACTCAGTCCTGCCGCCCGGCGGTTGTATCTGTTCCTCAAGAAGCTGTTTTGGCGAGCGGAGCAGACGCCTCAACTCGATCTGCGACAACTCGCCGTAAACGTGCTCGGTTTTTGTCCCACAATGGAGACGACACGGCTTCGTCAGAAAATGACGCATTGCATTGAGCAACTCGTGAGTGCCGATATTGTTCGGCTCCCGAAGGACGTGACCGATCCATCCCGACTGTTCGAGAGGCAATCGAAGGGTCAGTACGTCTTCCGGCTTGTGCGTGGTCCGCAATTCGATGCTCAGGGCAACGAACACAGTGCTTCCCCGGCAGACTCGCCCCTGTATGAACCGCTCACGTCGATCGGCTTAGATGATCGAACCATCGCTCGCGTCATGAGCCACCACTCACCACGGCAGATCGAGCAGTGGGCGGACATCACGCTCGCGGCAATGGAACGCAATGGTGAGGGCTTCTTCAAACGCAGCCCGCAGGCGTACTTCATCGACAATCTCAAGGCCGCGAAGGACTCGCGCCGCACACCGCCCGACTGGTGGCACGAACTCCGTAAACAGGAGCTTGCGAAAGAGCGTGAGCAAGAGCGGCAGAAGGCTCAACTCTTCCGGTCAGAAGACGACGCCTTCGCGGAGTATCTCCGTGGCGAAGCTTGTGAAGCATTCGACCGCGTGATGCGGCAACTGATCGGCGATCTTCAGAAGTCCGGTCGGGCGGCAACCGACTGCGAAGAGCAGGCCCGCCAGTTCACGCGAACGCACTTCCTCAACCGCTTCCGGCAGGAACACCCGGAGTGGGGGAACGACGGACTAACTCGCCTTGGCAATTCTCTGAACATCCCACATTGAGAGATTGACTGGTGGACTCCGCGTTCGGTTTTTGACGCGCACTGGTGGACTTCGCGTTCGGTTTTCAGGTCGGACTGGTGGACTCCGCGTTCGGTTTTTCCACAGCCTCGTTCGCGATTCAGCGACTCAATCGGCGTTCCACCAGCGAATTGGCTCATGCAGCAGGCGACGCCAAAAGATTGTTTACAAATCATCTGAAAACAAAGGACCGTGCGGAGCACGCTGCTTTTGAAAAAGCGTGAAAAGACTTCCTTGCCCAGTGCGGGTTGAAAGAACACATCAACTCATCTGCCATCGCCGACACGGAGGTTGAAGAGTCCGCCGCGCCCGACGGGACCGCTGGCGGGAGCGCCGGCGGGTGGAACCCGACTCGGCGCGGGCTTGGCGGAGCCAAGACGAACGCCACGATGAGGGCACACCGTCGCGAGGCTATCGCCCGCGACCCCCACACGGTTACGACACGCCGACGGGCCAAGACTGTCCCGATCAGGCGGCTTCA
>CAYSHJ010000174.1:0-6203 GCA_964430385.1 uncultured Planctomycetaceae bacterium | reverse complement strand
GTCGCCGATCTGGCCGGTGCGCGCGTGACTGGTGATTGTGTAGATCGCCTTTTGCAGGTCGACGTCGTCGACGACGACTTCCAGCTTCACTTTGGGCAGGAAGTCGACGGTGTATTCCGCGCCGCGGTACGTCTCTTTGTGACCGCGCTGCCGGCCGAAGCCACGGACCTCGCTGACCGTCATGCCTTGAATACCCGATTCGGTGAGGGCGTTCTTCACCTCTTCCAACTTGTAGTGCCGAATGATCGCTTCGATCTTCTTCATGGAATCTTCTCCTGGAGCTTACTCGTCGGGTAGCCGACTGGCCGCAGCCAAATGGTGTGTGGATTCTTGTGGAAAACCGATTTGATGGAAACGTCGAATGATCAGTTTGAGTCGGGCCAAGCGATTCGCAAAATCGTATCGACAACTGGTCGGACATGCTCTGTCGCTCACCAACTGCAACTTGACCTTGGAAAGAAACTCGGCTAAGTCGCGGACGGAACCTTGATGAATTGAAAGGACGCGATGTCTGTCGTGTTCACCCCCAGCACGATGTTTTTTCTTTCGCCCGGCATGGTGCAGCTCGCCATTCTGCTCGCCTTCTGCGTGGGATTGGCGGTTGGACCCGTCTTGGCGACGTGGGTGAATCGGCTTTGCGCGCAGCCGCGGCGGCGCGCCGAGCATCTCGTCACGACCCTCGTCACCGCCGGTCTATTCGCCATCAGCGTGCTGACGATACTGGGATTCGAATGGCAACGGACTCCTGAAGTCCTGCCGGACCCGTTTTGGCGATACGGCCGCTTGCTGTCGCATTTGACACTTGTCGCCTTGTTGATTTCCGCGACCGCGACCGACCTGCGCGAGTACATCATCCCCGATTGGATCACGTACACCGGAACAGTTCTGGCGGTCGTTCTCGCCACGTCATCGGGCGACGTGCAACTGATTCACTTTTGGGTGGACTGGAACCATCCGTTCGCCGCGCAGATCGGCGCTGAGATTCCCGCATGGATCCAACAGCATCCGCACTGGCATGGGCTGGTGTGGAGTCTCGCAGGCGCAGCGGTCGGAGCGGGACTGACTTGGCTCGCGCGGGGGATTTCTTCGATCGTGCTCGGCCAGGAGGCGATGGGGCTTGGCGACGTCACGTTGATGGCGATGATCGGCAGCTTTCTCGGTTGGCAGCCCGTGTTGTTTGTGTTCTTGTTGGCCCCGTTCTGCGGGATTGTCGTCGGATTGGTCGCGCAAACGATGCTCAATCGGTCTTACGTGCCGTACGGGCCCTATCTCAGCATGGCAGCGCTGTTCGTGATGCTCGGTTGGAAATGGATTTGGATGTGGGAGCCGACTCGCAGCGTTTCGATTCGTCGACTCTTCGGTGATGTTCCCAGCTTGGCGATCCTAGCGGGAATCGCTCTGGTGTCACTGCTGGTGTTGCTTGGCATCGTTCGCTGGTGGCGCGGTGCCAGGATCATGCCGCCGGAGTAGACGCCGCATTCACACCAAGTCGAGTTTGCGATGTCGGCGTTGCGGCGGAGCGTTGCATGTCGAACAGACGCCGTAGACCTCCAACCGGTGGCCGCTCTTATTGAAGCCATGCTGGCCGCAAACGTGGTCAACCACGACGGAGATCGCTTCGTTGGTGAACTCGATCAGTTGTCCGCACTTCGAGCAGATCAAATGATCGTGCTGCGGATAGCCATAGTCGTGCTCGTAGACTTCGCTGCCGGTGGGGCGCGCGACCTTACGGAGCAAGCCGGCTTCTTCCAGAAGTTTCAACGCGCGATAGACCGTCGCCCGGCTGACGCGGCGGCCGCCCTTATTCGTGGTGACGCGCGCGACCAGCGTGTCGGCGTCGAAGTGTTCGTGCTGCGCGAAGACCTCTTCGACGATAATGGAACGCGCTAGCGTGAGCCGCTCCTTTTTTGTCAGCAGGAACTCACGAAACTTGTCGATCGGCGACTGCTCGCTCACGCTCACCCTTCCAGGTCAATTCCTCGCTGGTCGAACATCTTCATGAGCGCGGCTTCAAGCTTCGCATCGGTGTCGAACGTACCGGCGTCGATCTCGGCCTTGAGCCGCGCGAGCCTTTCGGCTCGCAGCGTGCCATCGACGTTGTCCGTCAGCTTGCTGGCCAACTGACCCGCCGCCGAAATCTCGACCTCGTCCTGCGGGACTTCCAGCGGGGACTTCGCCTCGGTCGGCTTTTGAATTCGCTGAGCACCTTGGATCGGGGCTGCTCCGGAGACAAACCCAGGGCCGTGAACTTCCATGTCGGTCCTCCTTGTCGAGTCGGCATTCTTGGAACCGCCGGACCTGCCGAAACGGCCGGTCGCATCAGCTCCCCGTTTCTTGTTCTCGTGGGCGGGATGATACCGGAGAGTTTGTAAGCGATTCAACTGGGTTTCGTTTTCATTCGACCTACGCAACATGGCTGTCACCTCAAAGCGGTCTGACGAGAAAGCGATTCGCCCAATCGAAAGCGGCGAACCACAGTTCACTATCGACACCGGCAATTTCCGCCGATGAGCCGACGGACGAGAAACCGGGAAGACTTTGCCGCGCACCTCCCCGTGGCGCAGTTTTTGCCGATTACGCCGCAAATGGGCCACAAATCACAAGTTGCCGGCGAGAACCGGCTGCTGGTCCTCAAGCGGCATTCAGGCCTTCGCATACGGCCCGGTTGCCGAGCCTTTGAACTGGCTGAAGCCGGCTCGCAGCGTTTGACGAAGTACCTCGGCCGCCTGCGAAACGTCATCGCGGCTGATGTCCAGATGCGTACAGGCGCGCAGGCGTTGCGGGCCGCAGGCTCCCACCTTGACGCCCTGATCGAGCAGTGCAGCCGACAATTGTGCGGCATTGCCGAGTTTCGAATCGACCTCGAAGAACACCAGGTTCGTCTCGACCTGGTCGACATCGATCGTCAGCCCGTCGATCTGAGCGATCTCGCGCGCTAAAACCTTCGCGTTGTCGTGATCGACGGCCAGCCGTCGAACATTGTTCTCCATCGCATAGACCGCTGCCGCGGCCGCGATGCCGGCTTGACGTAAGGCACCGCCGAACAGTTTGCGAATGCGGCGAGACTTTTTGATCTCGTCTCTAGTGCCGACCAGGACTGAGCCCATCGGGCAACCAAGCCCCTTCGAGAAGCAGATCGAGATCGTGTCAAAATGCCGCCCGACGTCGCGCGCCGAATAGCCGCGAGCCACGCAAGCGTTGAACAGCCGCGCACCGTCCAGGTGTGTCTTCAGCCCGTTCGTGTGAGCCCAGCGGCAGACTCGTTCGATTTGCTCCAACGCATACGCTCGTCCGCCGCCAACGTTCGTGGTGTTCTCCAGACAGACCAGCCGTGTGATGCACAAGTGCTGGTTGTCGGCTTTGATTTTTCCTTCGAGGTCCGGCACATCGAGCATCCCCAGCTTGCCCGGAATCTGCCGGCAGGTGACGCCGCTGAGCACCGCTGGGCCGCCAGCCTCAAAGCAGGCGATGTGTCCGGTCGCTTCGATCAGCAGTTCGTCTCCCGGATAACAATGCGATTTCACGCCCATCTGATTCGATTGTGTTCCGGAGCAAGCGAACACGGCCGCCTCTTTACCCAACAGCTCGGCCATCATCGCTTCCAGCCGATTGACGGTCGGATCCTCGCCCGCCATGTCGTCGCCGACTTCCGCGTGAGCGATCGCTTCGCGCATTGCGGCCGTCGGTTTCGTGACCGTGTCGCTGTACAGATTGATCAGCACGTGAGGCATTTCGATTCGCTCCTGGAGCCGACAATTCAATTCGTCGTCAGCAACGTCACGTGGCCGTCGCCTTCGTCAGACTTGACCGCGCGAGGTATAGTGCCCGTACCGCCACGGCATCAAGGCGAAGGCTTATTCGAAGATCGGCTGAATCTCTTCCTTGAGTCCAATCACCGCCGACTCGTTGAGACGTCGCGGCATTAACGGCGTCGCGGCTTTGGACACGGGAGTGGCCTGTGCCTCGGCAACCGACAACCGAGCGGTGGCAACGCCTCGCGGAAGTGACTTCGCCAACGAGGCCGAAACCTCCGGAGTTGTGTTCGGCGCGGGGTTAGTCGACGGCACCTTCGCCAGCGGCGTGAGTATCGCCTGCGGCAATAATTCGACGATCATCGTCGCCGAAGTCTGCAACAAGGCCGGAGCCGCGACCGTGACTCCGGGCACGTCGTCGATCAGAGTCGACAACGGAGGCGAGACTGTCGAGCGAAGCAGCGGGTTGACAGGAATCGGTTGAGCGATGGCCTTGCCGTCCGCGATCAGCAGCGAATCACGATCCAGGGGCTGCAGCGGGATTGGACGACGTTCCAGCGGCAGACGACGCGGCAAGGAACTATCGGCGGCCACGACCAGGCCAACGATCGGTGATTCCATCCGTGCGAGGGAAATTGAACTGGATGTCAACGCTGGTTCGGTTGCTGCAATCACGGTCAAGCTGACGGCGATCTCAGAGTCCGGCAACGAGTTCGGTGGTGGTGTTCGCATCGACACGCCAAACCGGTCGAGCGGCCTTGGCCGCAAATCCATCGCGACGCTCAACGGCGATGCAAGCGGCAGGATGTCGATTGCGCGTCGCGCCGGAGTCTGCAACGTCGCGCTGTTGGTCAGAATCGGTCGCGGCCGCATGAGTTCCTCAGCCGGCGGGTCAAACGGACGTTTCGAAACAATTGTCGACGCGGCGGAGAATGCGGACTCGGTCGCGAGCGACGCACTGGCCAGCTTGATGTCCCCCGACGGTACTTCGGACAAACGGCTTGTCGCGACGACAGACACCGCTTTTGTGAGCGGCATGCCGCGTGCCGTGCTGGTCAGCGCCGGATCGGCATCACGTCGGCGTTCGACCAACATCGGCTGCCGCACGACAACTCGATCACTCGGCCAGCGCGCCACTTGACGCAGCGAAGCATCTTCCATCGGGATGGCATTCGGAGGATCAGGAGCCGTCGTTCGCAGCGTGTCGAATTTTGTGAGGCTTGGCAACTCGGCGGCTCGCGGTACGGAGCCTTCGAGAAAGCGAGCGAATTCGTTCCAGCGTCCATCGGCTTCATGTCGCGACGCAACAAACCACGACCAATCAGACCACCAATTCCCCGATGGCTTCACAGCGAACAGCAACAACGCTGCCGCAGTCAGCACAGCCAATCCTTTCCAAATCCGCCGGCCATGTCGTCGCGCATCGAGCGATTCCCTGGAAACACTCGGGGTTGAAGCCGCGACGTTTGTTGGTGACGGAGCCGCTTCCAGCGCCCTCTTGGGCTTTACCGACTTGTCCGACGTGCCTTGCCGCGCCGGTAGCTTCGAGGTCGGCGCGTCTGTCGGCGCAGCGACGTGCCAAGTTGCCAGCGGGTTCTTCGGCGGAGTGCTTCGTTGCGGTGGAAGTGCAACGCTCGCGGTTGGCGCTGCTTGTTCCCTGGCACGTGCTGGCTGAGCACGTGCCGGCTGAGTTTGTTCCAAACCGGCCGCTCGACCACGCCGCAAACGCCACACGAGTCCCGTAAAAATGACGCCACAGAAAACCGGAACGGCCCACCAGGCTCGACCGAATCGCTCGAGATGCTCGGCGTTCCAGGTCAGCCGAGTGACCACGAAGTCGGCACGAGACAGATAAAGCTGACGGGCCCCTTCACGGCGACTTGCGAAAACGAGCGTTTGGCCATCCGGCGCGATGGCGGGATCAAGCTCGTCCATCATCGAACAGATGCCGTCAAGTACTCGCTGCGGTGTGCCGACCACACCGTCATTGATCGGAGCGCGAAACAGATCGAAATGAATTTGCTCGCCGCGATGCGCCGGACGGTTGGAGGCGAAATACAACCAACGTCCGTCGGGCGACACGCTCGGACTGACGTCGTCGCTATCCGGCGAATTGATCGACGCGACCGGTTGTGGCGATGACCACTCGGCCGCTTCGCTGTCGCGACGAGTCACAAAGACATCGGCCGAAGCTCCGCTGGTCTTTCGTACGAAGAACAGCGTGCGACCGTCTGGCGCGAGCGCGGGGTCGAGTTCGTCGTCCGGCGTGTTGATCGTCGAACCGATGTTGTCCGGCCGACTCCAACGATTCTGTTTGGCCTGCGAGACAAACAAGTCAAACCCACCGCGACCTGCCGATCGATTCGAGGTCAACACGAGCGAGCGTCCATCCGCCGAGATCGTCACCTTCCGATCTTCATCGACGCTGTTGAGTTCTCTCGCGAGTTCCGC
>CAYSHJ010000173.1:0-7721 GCA_964430385.1 uncultured Planctomycetaceae bacterium | reverse complement strand
TATCGCAACGTGGCCGAACAACGGCTGGGACGTCTCAAATCGGAACTGGCCTACTCCGACGTGGATTTCATCATCGATCAGGGGCTGCACCAGTTCGTCGACGGACTGCAAACGAAGCTCAACGCCGTGGGCGAGGGAATTCACGAGACGTTTTTCGCGATGCGACCCGTGGAATCGGCACCCTGGCAGTTCCAAGCCTAAGGACCTGTCCAAGAACAACACCATGATTTGTCTGAAATCAGCCGGAACGCGCTAGCGTCCGGTTCGTGCGTCTCCATTGAACCGGACGCTAGCGCGTTCCGGCTGATCAACACGACCTTGTTTTTGGAGCAGTCCTAACCTCGAGATTCTTCCTGATTGCGGCTGTCGGTCGCGGTAGAAAGTCCACCACTGATGTCCATCCGTGTCGCGCTGAACCATCAAACGAGCTACGCGTACGACAAACTGATCTCGCTGGGGCCACAAATTGTGCGACTGCGTCCGGCTCCGCACTGTCGGACGCCGATCCGCTCGTATTCGCTGCGGGTCCGTCCTGAACCGCACTTTGTCAACTGGCAGCAAGATCCGCACGGCAACTTTCTGGCTCGGTACGTCTTTCCGGAGAAAACCCGCGAGCTGCACGTCGAAGTCGATCTGGTGGCTGAATTGACGGTCATCAACCCGTTTGACTACTTCGTGGAAGAATCGGCGACGAATGTGCCGTTCCGTTACGAAGACTGGCTGGCGCGTGAACTCCGTCCGTTCCTGGAGACGCTCGAGCCTGGCGCGAAGTTCAGACAGTTTCTGGCCAGCATCGACCGCCACGAGCAAACCGCGAACGATTTCCTGGTGGCTTTGAATCAGCGTTGTCAGCAAGAGATTCGGTATCTCATCCGGATGGAGCCAGGGGTGCAAACGCCCGAAGAGACACTCACGCGCGCGGCGGGATCCTGCCGTGACTCCGGCTGGCTGTTGGTGCAGACGCTACGGCACTTGGGGTTGGCGGCGCGGTTCGTTTCCGGCTACCTGATCCAACTGGTTCCCGATGTCAAATCGCTGGATGGCCCGACTGGTGCGGAAATAGATTTCACGGATCTGCATGCCTGGGCCGAGGTGTATCTTCCAGGCGCTGGGTGGATCGGTCTCGATCCCACGTCGGGGCTGCTCGCCGGGGAAGGGCATATCCCGCTGGCCTGTACGCCAGATCCGATGTCGGCTGCACCGATTGTGGGAGGTTTGGAGCCCTGCGGCGTGGAGTTTTCGTTCGCGATGAAGGTGACCCGCATCCACGAGGATCCGCGGGTCACGAAGCCGTACACGCCAGAACAATGGGCAGACGTCGAGACGTTGGGACACCGCATCGACGAGTGTCTGGAACACGCGGACGTGCGGTTGACGATGGGGGGCGAGCCGACATTCGTGTCGATCGACGACATGGAAGGCGCGGAATGGAACATCGCCGCCGTGGGACCGCACAAACGCCGACTGTCCGAAGTCTTGATCAAACGATTGCGTACACGCTTCGCTCCGGGAGGGCTGTTGCACTACGGCGAGGGGAAGTGGTATCCGGGCGAGTCGCTGCCGCGATGGGCGCTGGGGTGCTTTTGGCGAAAGGACGGCGTCCCGATCTGGGAAAACGCGGATTTGATCGCGGATGTCGATCGGGATTATGGATTCGGCACAGAGCACGCACGTCGCTTTGCGGAGCGTCTCGCGCAGGAGGTGGGAGTCGAAACAAAATGGATCATTCCCGCCTATGAGGACATCGCACACTACTTGTGGAAAGAGCAGCGGCTGCCGATCAACGTTGATCCGCGCGATCCGAAGCTCAAGGATCCTGAAGAACGCATGCGTCTCGCACGGGTGTTCGATCGCGGACTCGACCAGCCGGTCGGATTCGTGATGCCGTTGCATCGTCAGTGGTGGCAAGCCCGTGCGCGATGGATCAGCGGCCCGTGGCCGGTGCGGGCGGAGGGGGTGTTTCTGATACCGGGAGATTCCTCGGTCGGTCTGCGGTTGCCGATCGATTCACTTCCGTGGGTGCCCGAGTCGCAACGTCCGGGCTTCTTTCCACCCGATCCGCTGGAACGTCGACCCCCGCTTCCAAAGCCAAGGTCTTATCAGCAACGATACCTCGCCGGTCAACCGGATGCTGTCTCGCGGCAAGGCATCTCTGAACAGGTCCGTCCGGCGACCGAGCAGGCAGCGCCGTCGGATCTCGCCAACGACAAAACCGTCTCTCCACCAGTGATCCGGACGGCGCTGTGCATCGAGCCGCGATGCGGACGGCTGTACGTGTTTCTGCCGCCGGTCGAGCGGCTTGAGGATCATCTCGATCTGATCGCCGCGATCGAGCGGACGGCGGACGAACTGCGGATGCCAGTGGTCATTGAAGGATATCTTCCGCCGCAGGATCCCCGGATCAACCAGCTCAAGGTGACTCCCGATCCGGGCGTCATCGAGGTCAATATTCAGCCCTCGGCCAACTGGGACGAATTAGTCCTTAACACGACGGCGCTCTATGAAGAGGCACGTCTCTCGCGACTAGGGACGGAGAAGTTCGAATTGGACGGCAAACACACCGGCACGGGGGGCGGAAACCATGTTGTCTTGGGCGGAGCGACACCGGCCGACAGCCCGTTCCTGCGACGTCCGGATTTGCTGAAGAGCCTGGTCGCGTACTGGCTGAATCATCCCAGCTTGTCGTACTTATTCAGCAGCCGGTTCATTGGCCCGACGAGTCAAGCTCCGCGTGTCGATGAAGGCCGGCGGGATGCACTGTATGAATTGGAACTGGCCTTTTCGCTCGTTCCTCCACGGGGAGTGGATTGCCCGCCGTGGCTGGTCGACCGCATTTTCCGAAACTTGCTGATTGACCTGACCGGAAACACGCATCGGGCGGAGTTCTGCATCGACAAGCTGTACTCACCTGACAGCAGCAGCGGGCGCTTGGGACTGGTCGAGCTGCGGGCCTTCGAGATGCCTCCGCATGCGCAGATGAGCTTGACGCAGCAGCTTTTGTTGCGAGCGTTGGTGGCCCACTTCTGGCAGTCTCCGTACGAGCAGCCGCCGGTGGACTGGGGGACGTCGCTGCACGATCGGTTCTTGTTGCCGTATTTCGTGTGGCGCGATTTTGGGGATGTCGTGGACGAACTGAATCGTGCGGGCTTGGCATTTGATCGCCGCTGGTTCACGCCGCACTTTGAGTTCCGTTTTCCGTTGATCGGGAACGTCACTCAGCAAGACATCGCTCTGGAATTGCGGACGGCGATTGAACCGTGGTATGTCCTCGGTGAAGAGCCGGGCGGCGGTGGAACGGCCCGATACGTCGACTCGTCCGTCGAACGACTGGAGGTGAAGGTCCGTGGGTTGACCGGATCTCGGCACGTCATCACGTGCAACGGGCGTCGCGTCCCCTTGCACCCGACGGGAATTCCCGGGGAGTTCGTGGCGGGAATTCGCTATCGGGCGTGGTGCCCGGAGAGTTGTTTGCATCCGACAATTCCTGTCCACACGCCCCTGGTGTTCGATATTCTCGATACCTGGGCCGCGCGCTCTGTGGGCGGCTGCGTCTACCACGTCGCCCATCCAGGCGGCCGGCATTATGAGACTTTTCCGGTGAATGCCTACGAAGCGGAATCTCGTCGCGCCGCTCGGTTCTTGGAAATGGGGCATACTCCCGGACCGCTGTTCATTCCGCCGCGAGAATCCAATCCCGCTTTTCCCCTGACTCTCGACTTGCGCCGAGCCGTGAGTCCGCTATAGTCCCTCTCCCCAGCCGCGGGGGAGAGGGTTAGGGTGAGGGGGTCGAGCACTCCAACCGCTCACTGAACCCCCTCACCCCGGCCCTCTCCCCCGATGCGGGGGAGAGGGAGGAAGATTGCCGGCAGTCCCGCGTTATGAAACACGATACCGCTCCGTTATCCACGTCCCCCGCGATGTTCGCTCGTTATGCGTCCCGCAACGGTGTCTTTGATGAGGCCATCCAATCCGGTCAGGTCCGACCACATTGGCGGCCGTTCGTCGAGAATTTGCAGGAGATCGGTGAACCGGAATTGCAGCGACGTTGGGAACAAGCTCAGCGGCAAATCACGAAAGACGGGTTCTCGTTCAATCCACACGATCCCACGGGAGAGACGTCACGGCCGTGGATCCTTGATGCCTTGCCGCTGTTGATCACGGAGTCTGAATGGCAACAGTTGGCAGCGGGGCTCGATCAGCGTGCGCAGTTGTTCGACCTGATCCTGCGAGATCTATTCGGTCCTCAACACCTCATTCGGGAGCGGGTGTTGCCGCCCTATGTGCTTTATGGACATCCCGGCTTTGGTCCGGCCTACCACGGTCTGACTCCGCCTGGAAAACATCACTTGCACTTGTATGCCGCCGATCTCGCGCGGTCTCCGGAAGGAACGTGGTGGGTGACGGGAGATCGCACACGGGCTCCTTTCGGTCTGGGGTACGCGCTCGAGAACCGGATCATCACCTCGCGCATGCTGCCTACGGCGTTCCATCAGTGCCGAGTCCAACGATTGGCGTCGTTCTTCATCGCGCTGCGCGAAAAGCTCCGTGAGATGGCTCCGCGGTTTCGTGAGAACCCCCGCATCGTGCTCTGGACGCAGGGACCGTCCAGTTGGGCCTATTTCGAAGACGCCTATCTGGCGCGGTATCTCGGTTACACGCTGGTCGAAGGTGGCGACTTGGCCGTGCGTGGCAACCGGGTCATGCTCAAGACACTCGGCGGTTTGCTGCCCGTGGAAGTGTTGTTGCGGCGTCTGGACGATGATGACTGCGATCCTGTGGAACTGTCGCCGGATTCCACCTTCGGCGTGCCGGGACTTCTGGAGGTGTTGCGGTCTAACAACGTGTCCGTGGCGAATTCGCTGGGAAGTTGGTTGGTCGAGTCTCCCATTCTGTTGGCGTTTTTGCCACTGGTTTGTCGCCGTCTGCTGGGAGAAGACCTACGGCTGCCGTCCGTTGCCACGTGGTGGTGCGGCGAGGAGTCGGCACTGCAACACGTCGTGGCTCATTTCGATCAAATCCTTCTGCGTCCGGCGTTCCGCACGACGCCCGAGCCGCCAATTCAACCGGCGAATCTGTCCAAAAAGGCACGCCGACAATGCCTGGAGACGCTGCGGACCTGGCCCAGCGAGTACGTGGCCCAAGAGATCGTCGAGCGTTCCACGACTCCGGTTTGGACGGAAGGCGGTCCGGAAGCCTGGTCTCTGGCTCTGCGGGCGTTTCTCGTCGCGAAAGAGCACGGATATCTCGCGTTGCCGGGCGGGTTGGCGCGCGTTTCGCGCGAAGCCGCAGTCCTCGATCACCCCATGACCTCGGGAGAACGCAGCCTGGACGTGTGGATTCTCTCGGACGGGCCGGTCGAGGAGGTCAGTCTGTTGTCTCCGCCGGGACAACAGGTCTCGCTGAGGCGGAGCGGTGCGGAACTTCCCAGCCGCGTGGCCGACAATCTGTTCTGGCTGGGACGCAACGTGGAACGCGCGGAATCCGCGGCCCGACTGCTCCGAACGGTGTTCCTGCTGTTCACCAGCGAGCGAGAACAGGCTCCGGAATTGTCCACGCTGCTCAAGGTCTTGGCCGAGCTGGGACAAATCGAGCCGGACCATGTGGTCGCAGGCTTGCAGGACACGGTCCCTGACATCAGGAACGTCCTGCCTGAGGCGGTGTTCGACACCAAACATTTAAGAAGTCTGCGGTCGACGATTCTCGAGGCCGTCCGCTTGGCCTCGATGGTTCGTGATCGAATCGCCGTCGATGCCTGGCGACTGATTTTGCGCATCGTTGAAACCAGCCGTCGGCCAGCGCATGGCCGGACCATTGAGGCGACCGAAGTGCTCACCATACTTGATCAGGTGATTACAGAATTGGTGGCGCTGGCCGGTCTGGCCGGCGAAAGCATGACTCGTACTCAGGGTTGGCGGTTCCTCGACCTTGGACGCCGGATCGAACGCGCCTTGCAAACCGTCCTGTTGCTGCAATCCACGCTCGCCAGCGCGGACGCCGAGGAACCCGCGATTCTGGAAGCGATCCTCCAGACGGCCGATAGCATCATGACGTACCGCTCGCGATATCTCGCTACCGTCCAGCCAGCCCCGGTGCTCGATTTGTTGCGCGTCGATGAAACCAATCCGCGATCGATTGCCTATCAACTCGCCGTCATTGCGGATCATGTCGACCAGCTTCCCCGCGATGCCCAGGAGGCGGTTCGCGGGCCGGAACAACGCCTGGCGCTGTCGTTACAGAGCTCGGTCCGCATGGCTGACGTCTACAAGCTGTGTCGGAGTGCCCATTCCGGTAAACGAGCGGCGCTGCTCCGTTTGCTCAGCCGGCTGGCGGATCAGTTGCCCAAACTTTCGGATGCCGTGTCCGACCGGTTCCTGATTCACGCGGGTTTTCAGCAGCACTTTGCGGGTTCGGCCGGAGAAGCCCAATGAACTTCAAGATCACCCACGCCACTGACTATCAGTACTCGCAGCCGGTTCGTGTGAGCCACAACCTGGTGCTGCTCACGCCGCGCGAGGATGCGCTGGTTCACTGTCATTCCCACCGGCTGGTCATCCATCCGGTGCCACAGATTTCTGCTCACCGGAAAGACTTCTTCGGCAATCTTGTGAATACGTTCTCGATCGAGGAAAGCCACACCGAATTGAGCATCACTGCCACCAGCCGGGTCTCGGTGAAGCCGCCGCACCTGCCCGACCCGGCCTCCACAGTTCCCTGGGAGCAGATCGCCGACGGCGTCGCCCGGCAGGAGGATCCTCGCTGGCCCGATGTGGTGCCCTTGCTCTACGACTCCCGGCGGATCCGGCGGTCGCACGAATTCGCCGAGTACGCTCACGGCTCCTTTCAGAAGGAACGCCCGATTTTGGATGCGGCTCTCGACCTGACCGCACGCATTCACCGCGACTTCCGTTATGTACCGAAGTCCACAACCGTCGCCACCACGAGCGAGGAAGCCTTTCGGATCCGGCAGGGTGTCTGCCAGGATTTCGCGCATGTGCAGGTCGCCTGCCTGCGATCAATCGGCTTGCCCGCTCGCTATGTGAGCGGTTACTTGCGAACCATTCCTCCGCCTGGCAAGCCCCGGCTCATCGGGGCAGATCAGTCGCATGCCTGGCTCTCGGTCTATGGTGGCTCGCTAGATTGGATCGACCTGGATCCCACGAACAGCAGTTTATGCTCGACAGACCACATTGCCGTTGCCTGGGGCCGCGACTACAGCGACATCATCCCCTTTCGAGGCGTGTTCCTCGGCGGCGGACAGCATCAGCTCAGTGTCTCGGTCGATGTGTGGCCGCTGGACGATTCCGAATCGAAGTGATCCGCTACCGACCTGACCCCGGAACGTATTGACGACGTCTTGGCTCGAACCGTTTACTTGGACGCGGCCGGTGGAAACAACTCGGCGACTGGGCACGTGAATCCGGGAAGCACGTCGCCACCAGTCAGTTGTTGATGCGCACCCAGTTGAATCGACTCACATCCCTGGCGGAAGACGCGCACGCTCCGATTATCGGGATTGAGCACCCACACCAAGGCGACTCCGGCTTCGAGGTATTCGTCGACCTTCGATTCGACTTCGTAGTACTTAGGGGC
Source organism: uncultured Planctomycetaceae bacterium (assembly GCA_964430385.1). GTDB lineage: Bacteria > Planctomycetota > Planctomycetia > Planctomycetales > Planctomycetaceae > CAYSHJ01. The sequence goes on along the minus strand of CAYSHJ010000173.1, from coordinate 131 downwards.
TGTGCAGAATCTATTTCCGAGATTGCTAGTTTGGTGTATCAAGCGTTCGACCTGAAAGGAGGGTCGGACGCATGGATGCGGTCATGGTTCGAGAGTGCGGGTGTGAGGTTTGCGATTGCGGTGAAGACACA
>CAYSHJ010000172.1:0-1837 GCA_964430385.1 uncultured Planctomycetaceae bacterium | reverse complement strand
GGACAATAGCGCATCACGGATGATTTCAGCTTCGAGGCGTTCGGGCTTGTGATACCAGAGGAAACGATTGTCGGGATCGGCCTTGAGGTTCGCCGGCGAGACCTCGTTCCCTTGCATGTAGACGGCGCTGGTCATCATCAGCTTGTGCAACGGCTTGAGCTTCCAGCCGTTGGCGATCATTTCGCTGGCCAGCCAGTCGAGCAGTTCGGGATGCGTCGGGCGATCGCCTTGAGCTCCAAAATCGTTCGGCGTGCCGACGAGTCCCTCTCCGAAGTGATGCTGCCAAAGCCGGTTCACGATGACGCGCGCCATCAGATGACCGGCACCAGCTTCGACATCGGTCATCCAGTTGGCCAGGCCGATTCGCGGATCGACCGGCAGCGGCTTGTCGCCGGGTGACTTCAACCAACGGGTGCCGGGATCAGTCGACGAGAAAAGAACCTGCATGAAAGCAGGCTCAGCCTTGCCTTGTTTGTTGTCGACTTCGCCGCGACGCAAGAAGAAGACGTCCTGACCACCGGCGACTGTCGTGTAGACTTCGGTGAAAGTGGGACGCGGTTCTCGTTGAGCGTGCGATGCCACCGTCTCAAACATTTTGGCGGTCTCGGTGTCGAACCGGCTGAACCAGCGCGTCATCGGTTCGCGGAGCGACTCGGGCAACTGATTGTTCTGAGCCGCGAGGATGGCTCGGATCTCGCCCAGGTGCTGCGGCACGATATCGCCCGCCCAGGTTGCGGGGTTCGGTTCGGTGCTGATCGCGAGGCGGACTCGGCCCAGTCCCTGATCGCGGAACTTGAGTTCAAACGTCAGCTCAGTGCCGTTCGCAAAACCGGGCAGTCCACCGTCAATCTCGAAGATTGCGGCGTTGTCCTTGCCGGCTGTTTCTTTCACGATCCACGCCGTGTCCAGCTTGCCGTCGATCGCGTTCTTGATCGACTGATCCTTGTCCTCAAATGCCGCGTAGGCGGCACCCCACTTGAGTTCGATCGGCGGCAGGTCGGGCTTTCCAGCCTGATTGTCAGGCTGGAAAGCCTGACCTACCGCAAGCGGCCGCGCAGTGACCTTCAGCTCGATCAACTGAAAGCTGCCATCGGCGTTCAATCCCGGCCCCCGTTTGGGCAACGAACCGTCGGCGAAGGCATCGAGACGCACGGCAGTCAGTTTCTGTTGAAACGTGTGTGTCGTGATGGCGTATTCCTCGGCCTCGCGAGCGACTCGTGCCGCGCGGCCTCGCTGCCGGATATTGCTTCCCGTGGAGATCGCCCCATCGTACGCGACGACTCCGTTGGCGAGCGGCTTCAACCAGGATCGCTCCGCATGAACCGTCACCGGTTCGAGCACTTGCCAACGCGGCGTTTCGGGCTGCTTGGGAAGCTCGACCGTGCGCCAGGCTTCAAAGCGTTTTGGCAACTCGTCGTTGGCGAAACGTTGCAGACTTGCGACGAGTTGCGCGTGTTCGCGCTGATGAATTTCAAGAGCTTGTTGCGTTGCGTCAGGATTGGGATCGTACGGCTTAGCACCATGCACGGTTTGAGCGAGCGTCGCCGCGAGGCCGTAGTAGTCCTGATGCGGAATCGGGTCATACTTGTGTTCGTGACAGCGGACGCAACCCAGCGTCAGCCCGAGCATCGAGCCGCCAATCGTCATCAGCATGTCGTCGATCTGGTCGTAGCGGATGCGTTCGACGGTCTTGGCGGTGATCTGTCCGGGATACGGCCCGGCGACGAGAAACCCGGCTGCGGAGGCTCCTCGAAAGTCGTCCGGCAACAGCTTATCGCCGGCAAGCTGCAACCGCACGAAGTCGTTGAACGGCATATCGCTGTTGATCGCCTTGATG
>CAYSHJ010000171.1:0-1862 GCA_964430385.1 uncultured Planctomycetaceae bacterium | reverse complement strand
ACTCGTATTCGTCGCCAGCACCGTTCCGGGTCCCGTTGCCTCGGCGAGATCGCGAAAGACCTGTTGCTTGATCGACAGGTCTTCGACGACCGCCTCGATCACGATGTCGGCGTGCTTCAACCCATCGTATTCGGTCGTCGGTCGCAAATGATCCAGCGTGTCGGTTGCCTGCAAGGGCGTGACGCGGCGGCGTTGCAGATCAGTCTGCATCAGTTTGCGAATCGTCTGCATCCCCTTCGCGACAAACTCCGGATTGAGATCTTTCAGCCGCGTCCAAATTCCCTTCTGAGCCATCAATAAAGCGATCCCCGCCCCCATCGCCCCCGCTCCAATCACGGCGGCATTCATTGGCAAACGGGGGGCGTCAGCCCTCTGGTGGCCGTTGAGGTGGCCGTTGAGCTCACCCGACAACCGGGGAGTTGACACCCCCTGCTCGCCGGAGATGTGTGTCGGCTTCTTCGCGTCCTCTTGCAGGAAGAACAACCGCAAGCACTCGCGAGTCACCGGCGCGTCGGCGAGCCGTTCGATCGCCGCGGACTCTGCTGCGAAGCCAACGTTTGGCGGCTGGCGAAAGCCCACTCGCATCGTTTCAATCGCCGCGAGCGGCGCCGGGTAATGACCTCGCGTTTGCTTGAGCGTCTCTTGCTCGGCGCGGCGAAACACCAAAAGATTTCGCAACGGCGGCACGAATTCGACCAATCGAAACAACGGCGACCGCTTCGTCGGCTGGAACAGCGAGCGCGCGGAGCCGCGAGTGATCACGGTCCGCAACAACGATTCACCGACAATCCGCAACGCTTCGGTTGGCACGGTGTCGTGAATGAGTCCTTTCGACTTCGCTTGCCGCCCGTTGAGCATGCGTCCCGTAAGAATCATCGGCAGCGCGTCGGCGAGTCCGACCAACTTCGGCAACCGCACCGTGCCGCCCCAGCCGGGGATCAGCCCGAGCTTCACTTCCGGCAGTCCGAGCAATGTCTTGGCATGATCGTCCGCGATGCGGTATCGGCACGACATCGCGAACTCTAATCCGCCGCCAAGACACGCTCCGGAAATCAACGCGACCGTCGGAATCGGCAACGCTTCCAACTGTTCAAACACGCGCTGCCCGAACTGCGACAACTCGCGAGCCTGAGCCGCGGCCCCACCGTCTGGTCCCCGCGCCCCTTCGGAAAGAGCGTTCGAGTGAGGGGTCGTCAACGACAAGCCGCTGCCACTGCCAAGCGACTTCAGCTCATTCACGTCGGCCCCGACAATAAAGTTGCCCGGCTTGCCGCTGAAAAACATCACGCCACGCACGGCCGGACTGCGACGAATCTCCACCAACAAACGTTCCAGTTCATCGAGCATCCCGCGCGACAAGGCATTCGCCGACGTGTCTTGCCGTTCGATGCGAACTCGCAGCAGCCCATCCGCGGTCAATTCCGCGTGCCACATGACGGCGGCCGGAAGCAGAGTCATCGTGCCCGCAGTCGTTTCGTCAGCCAGTGTGACCGACATGTCGCGTTTCCTTTTATCTCATGTTGACTGACATCACGTTACGCCGCCTCCACGATCACCGCTCCACCCTGACCGCCTCCAATGCAAAGCATTGCCAGTCCGCGCGAGAGTCCGCGGCGACGAAGCTCGTGCAACAGCGTCACAATCAATCGCGTGCCGGTCGCTCCAACCGGATGTCCCAAGGCGATCGCGCCGCCGTTTACGTTGAGTCGGTCGGGGTCTATCGCTCCAAGTCGAGACCGATCGCAACCGGCGATGCATTCAGCCGACGGAGACTCGAAGCACCGCAAGCAGGCCAGCACTTGAGCCGCGAACGCCTCGTTGAGTTCGACGAGCGGCATGTCGTGCAAACCGAGCTTCGTCTG
>CAYSHJ010000170.1:0-2118 GCA_964430385.1 uncultured Planctomycetaceae bacterium | reverse complement strand
CTCCGTTCGTCGGCCCGGCATCCAGGACGGCGGTGTGCGTGTCTTCGTTGCCCAGAATCCCGTCCGTGTTGTCGAGGTCGGTGTCATTGGTCAGGACGTTACCGCTGACCGGCGTGTCTTCGTTGGTCGTGGCGGTATCGTCGGTGGCCACGGGCGCGTCATTGATTTCGTTGACGGTGATCGTCACGGCCGCGACGTTGCTCGGCGCGCCGTCCGAATCGACGGCGTGGTACGTGAAGCTGTCGCTGCCGAAGAAATCGGCGTCTGGCGTATAGGTCCACGTGCCGTCGGCGTTGAACACCAAGGCTCCGTTCGTCGGCCCGGCATCCAGGACGGCGGTGTGCGTGTCTTCGTTGCCCAGAATCCCGTCCGTGTTGTCGAGGTCGGTGTCATTGGTCAGGACGTTGCCGCTGACCGGCGTGTCTTCGTTGGTCGTGGCCGTGTCGTCATTCGCGACGGGAGCGTCATTGATCTCGTTGACCGTGATGGTCACGACATCGGTGTCGCTGAGCGAGCCGCCCGTGCCGGTGTTGCCTTGGTCGTTCGTGACGATCGACAGGCTGGCCGCTCCGTTGAAGTTCGTGGTCGGAGCGAACGACAGGCCATTCAGCGCCGTGTTGACGCTGGAGGTCGTGCCGCTGAAGGTCATCGTCGCGTCGCCCGTTCCGTCGCCGGACGAAAACGTCAGCCCCGCTGTGCCGCTCAGGGTGAGCGTGCCGTTAGTCACGCTCAGAATCACCTGCAAGGACTTATCCAGGGCATCCACGTCGGAAATGGAAAGAGTGTTTCCGTTCCCCGAGGAGAAAACGAGCGCCGTGTCTTCGTTCGTCGCTTGCACCCCAGGCACGCTGTTCTGGGGAGCGTCGTTGGTCGAGCGATAGTATTGGTCAAACACCCCCGAGGTGTCACCCGCTCCGTTGCCTTGCCACGCCACGATCAAGTCGCCAATCGAGCTCATCGCCAGCGCGGGGGCATCCTGGTTGTTCGAGGTGGTACTGTTCACTCGGAATTCAGCGCCACTGGCTGTGCCGCTGGCAAGATACCGTTGAGCGAAGATTCCCTTCCGGTCGCCGTCTTGGTCCTCACTGGCCCAGGCGATCGTGAAGGCTCCGGTGCCATCGATGCCGATCGTCGGCCGGTCCTGGTTGTCGACCGTGGTTGTGTTGACTCGGAACTCGCTCCCTTGAGCCACGCCCGCAGCGTTGAATCGCTGGGCGAAGATGCCACCCTTGTCGCCGTCTTGGTTTTGACCGCTCTTCCAGGCGATGACGAAATCTCCGTTCGTCGTCATCGCTGCGGTCGGCTTCTCTTGGTCCCCCGAGCTTGTGGTGTTGACCTGGAATTCGCCGCCTTGAGTCACGCCGACGGAATCGTAGCGCTGCGCGTACACACCCTTGCCGCTGCCATCCGTTTTGGAATTGGTCTTCCAGGTCACCACGAAGTTGCCGTTCGCATCCATCGCCACGGCAGGCTGATCTTGGGTGTTGGTGACATCCGTGTTGACGTGGAATTCCCCGCCTTGGGCCACGCCCGAAGAGTCATACCGCCGAGCATAAATATCGTTGCTCGTGCCTCCGGAGTCGCTCTTCCACGCGATGACGAAGTTGCCATTCGAATCGATTGCGACTGCCGGCTGATCTTGTTGGCCCGTCGTCGTGACGTTGACAAGGAATTCACCGCCTTGGGCCACGCCGGACGCATTGAACCGTTGGGCATAGACGCCGTACTTGTCGCCGTCTTGATCCCTGCTGGCCCAGGTGACGACGAAATTGCCATTCGAATCCATCGCCACGGCCGACCGGACCTGATCGTCGGCCGTGGTTGTGTTGACTCGGAATTCACCGCCGACCGCCGCTCCCGTGGCGTCGTAACGCTGGGCATAGATTCCCTTGCCGCTGCCATCTTGGTTGTCGCTGGTCCACACCACGACATGATCGCCATCGGCGTCGATGGCCACGGATGGATCGACTTGGCTGCTGGCGATGGTCGTGTTGACTCGATTCTCCACCACCACTTCGATCATCACGGAATCAGTTGTGGATTGAGCTCCGCCAGCCCCCGTGTTTCCCAGATCATTCGTGGTCACTTGCAGTGTGGACGTGCCGGTGAAGCCGGTCG
>CAYSHJ010000169.1:0-4474 GCA_964430385.1 uncultured Planctomycetaceae bacterium | reverse complement strand
TACGTGCCGGGACGCATGGTGAACTTTGTGGTGAAGTGAATCGCTCCGGAAACACTTCACCACAAAGTTGCGATGGCTCAAGAAGGTCACCAGCCGTGCCGGCAAAAATAACTGTGCAGGCTAGCGGGGGGCGTTAGCCCCCCGGTTGTTGGAATCTCACGCGACTTCGTAGGAACCGGGGGGCTAACGCCCCCGCTAGCCTGCTTTCTTTCCTTTGCGGGTCTACCTAGTTCTGCAAGTCCGCGATGACACTGGCCGGGAGAGTGAAGTTTTCGTCGATTTCACTGGCGAGAGCCCCCGTGAGCGTGTCGACACCGAGGTTGCCCGCCACGGTGTCGCCATCGGGGCCGCCGTTGACGTTGTCGTCGCCGTCGCCGCCGAGAACGATGTCGTTGTTCTCGTTGCCGAACAGCCGGTCGTTGCCGTCCTCGCCGCAGATCGTGTCGTTGCCCAGTTCGCCGTTGATCGTGTCGTCGCCGTCGCCGCCGCCGAGCAGATCGTTGCCGTCACCGCCGGAGATCACGTCGTGACCATCACCTCCGTTCACTGTGTCATTCCCTTCACTACATGCGATCGTATCATTGCCATCGCCGCCGCGAATGCGGTCATTGCCGGCTTGACCGGAGAGCACATCGTTGCCCGCTCCGCCGTCGGCCGTGTCGTTGCCGCCACCGCCGATGATTGTGTCCGCTCCAATGCCAGCGGACATCGAGTCGTCGCCAGCGGCTCCGTTGAGCGCGTCGTCGCCGAGGTCACCGGACAGCGAGTCATTGCCCTCGTTGCCGTTCAGCGCGTCGTTGCCGTCTCCGCCGAACAGGCTGTCGTTGTCGAGACCGCCGCCGATCGTGTCGTGGCCTTCGTTCCCTTGCAGCGTATCGTTGCCGGTGGAGCCGCTGATCACGTCGTCGCCCAAGCCCCCGAGAATGCTGTCGCCGCTCGCGCCGCCGTTCATCGAGTCGTTGCCGGCGTCGCCGTTGAGCACATCGTTGGCGCTGGTGCCGGTCATCGTGTCATCGCCGTTACCGCCGTTCATCACGACCCGCGATGTGCCGACCGCCACGTTGTTGCCGTTGAACGTGTCGTTACCGTCGCCGCCATTGAGGACCACCAAGTGGCCAGGCGTGAGCGGCATCGGATCAATGGTGATCGTGTCGTTGCCCGCCAAACCGTTGATTTCGACATTCGCCGCCGAGCTGATCACCGTCACGGTCGAGGCACCGTCGGTCACTGTCAACTGGCCGGTCGTGCTTTGTCCCACTGTCAGCGTGTCGGCCACCGCGGTTCCGTTGATTCGCATCGTGTCGCTGCCCGAAGGGCCGCCGTCGAACGTGTCGTTGCCGTCTCCCATGTTGGCGATCAACAGATCATCGCCGTTGCCGCCGTTGACGGTGTCCTTGCCAGCTTGACCTTCGAGCGAGTCGTCGCCGCCCTGGCCGAGGAGCGAGTCATCGCCGCCTCCGCCGAGTTCACTGTCGTTGCCGTCACCTCCGAGCAATGTGTCATTACCGGCATTGCCGTTGATCACGTCGTTGCCGAAACCGCCAGCGAAGGAATCGTCGCCGTAGATCAGATCGTTTCCGTCGCCGCCGCTGATCGTGTCGTTGCCATCGCCGCCTTCAACGATGTCGTTCTGGTTGCCGCCGACGACGGTGTCGGAGCCATTGTTTCCTTGCACGGAATCTTGTCCCGTTCCGCCATTGACCGAGTCATTGCCGTTGCCGCCGATGAGCGTGTCGTTACCGGAGCTTCCCAAGACGGTGTCATGGCCCGTGATGGCGAAGAACTCGTCATCGCCGCGGACCAAATCATTGTCCGTGCCGCCGTTGACCAAATCGTTGCCGGCGCCACCTTCGATCGTGTCGTTGCCGCTGTGGCCATTCACAGTGTCGTTGCCGGCGCCGCATTGCACAGAGTCGTTGCCGCTGCCGCCAGAGATCGCGTCATTGCCGTTGCCCCCTTGGAGGAAGTCGTTCTGGCCATCGCCGTTGATCACGTCGTTGCCGTCGCCGCCGCGAACCGTGTCATTGCCCTGCCCGGCGAAGATGGTGTCGCTGCCTGCGCCAGCGAATCCCGGTGTGTCGCCGTCGATGAGGTCGGCTCCGTCGCCACCGTTCATCGAGTCGTTACCCGCGGCACCGTCGAGAGTATCCAGGCCGTTCCCGCCATTGACGATGTCGTCACCGAGGCCGCCATCAACATCGTCGTTGCCATCGTTGCCATCGAGGGTGTCGTTGCCCGATCCGCCATTGATCGTGTCGTTTCCATTTCCGCCATCGAGGTTGTTGACTCCATTTTGGCCGCTGATGAGATCGTTGCCATCTCCGCCCAGCAACGTGTCATTCAGATCCCGCGTGCCGGTGATGATGTCGTCACCATGCTTGCCATCGACAGACACCGTGGGATTCTGAGTCAAACGCAACAGCAACAATGAACTGAGATCAATGATGTTTGGTCCGTCGCCACCTTGGACCTTGATCGACGTGACTTGATTTGCCTGGACTGTCGGCAGAGATGTGACGGGCGTGCCATTAGCGAGCACTTGAACCAGTTGCGGATTGATCGGAGTCGGTCGGATTGTGATGTTGTCACTGCCGTCGGACGAGACGCTAAGTTGTCCGCTGATGAAAAACGACGTGACCGACAACAGCGAGCGATCCTCCAACGCCTCCACCGGCTCGTTGCCGACGAGGCGTCGACGGCGGCCGTTGGCCGACTTGAAGCACGTATCGCGAAGCGCTACCAGCCAAGAAGTCCATTGCATGGTGACCGATCCTTGGTCCTCTGGAACAGGCTTGTCCGTGAACGCGCCGCGCGGAATTCGGGACGAGGACGTGTTCTACTCGTTGCTCGTTGCCCGAAATGTTGACCCGCCGCGAAGGCGCGGTTCGACTGGTAGTCTCTATCGACGTGTGACAACCGGAATCATCGGCATTGTTGGCATACAGCGTAAACCGGCCGCAGTCTGCCTGATTTGTGCAGTTTGGCTGAATGAGCTCAGTGGTCAGGGCGCAGGAGACAGGAGACAGGAGACAGGAGACAGAGATCAGGCTGAGGTGGCAGCCCTAACTTTGAGATCGTCTGTCTGACCTCTGACCTCTGATTTCTGATTTCTGATCCCCGACTTCCATCAACGCAAACACCCCGATCCAAGTGACCGGGGTGTGAGTGAAGCCAAGTTGTTTGTGACGCAATCAGCGCCTGCGCTGCGGAGGACTTTGGTACTTAGCCCGCAACGACCGTTGGCTCAGCGGAGCGTGGGACCGACCGGCGGCGAGTTTTCGGGAATCTTCGGCGAGTCGGCACGGCGCGAGATGTCTTGCACCGGCGCCGCGGGAACCACAAACGTTCGTCCATTCTGTTGACCCAAGGCCGGCTGCACGGCGGGATCATCAGTTGGCACGGGATCGCTGACATCTGGCATCGGCATTGGAAACGGGTAGATCGGTGCTTCTGACGTCGTGGCATGCGTCTGAGGAACTCGTTGTTGTTCGGCCCGAGCATCTCGCCACGCGCGCAGCCGAGTCATTTCCAAAGCATATTTCGCCTGAGCGTGATTCATTACGGCTTGAGTCGTCGGGTTCAAGGCGGCCCGCGAGTGATAGCGATGCCACCACTGTTGCGAGTAGGGCATGCCCTGCGGTTGGCCCCAACGGTAGGCGAGGTCCACTTGCGACAGCACATGTTTGTAGTTGTACGGCCGAAAGTAGTGCGAACCGGGAGACGGTCCCATCTCTTGGAAGTAGCCGTGCATCCAGGCTTCCTGACTGTCGAAGGGCAACAGCGTGTCAGTGGTACCGCCGCTGTAGCCGCCTGACACGAATCCGCCGTTGTTGCTGGTCGGACAGCCGTTAGGATCGCCGCCCATTGCCATGATCACGGTCATTGCCCACAGACTGTTCGACATGCTTTCCTCCCTGGTCGCCCTCGTACCGACGATTATCGGCCAGGCTCAAATCGATCTCTGCCCGCATCGCGCACGGGATGTCTTCATCGCTAACTCCTTATCGACCGGAAAAACTTCGATTCCCCGGTCTTCCTCAAAAATCGCGAAATGTGCATCGTCGGCACGTCCCCTACCAGCGCCGACAACTTCGCTGTTTTTCCCAAATGAGATTTGATTTGACGGTGTTGATTGCGTCCTACGGCAGTTGTTGCCGTTGAGACGGTGCGGTCGGCGACGATGCGGCGTCGCTGAGTCTGAAAAGTTATTTCTTCTGGGTCTGGAGTGGCTGATGCACCTTGCCACAGAAGCCCCGTGGCAATTCCACGGTGGATTTTGGGAAGGCATCACTCCGATGTCCAATGCTTGAAGTCTGCGGTCGGAGGCCGGTGTTGCTGGAAAGAAACCTGCCAATTGCGTGTCAGGTGCTGGCAGAGACTTCTCGGCCAGAGAAATCCTTCGGGCTCCATTGGACATCGGAGCAATGCCTTAAAAATCCATCTTCCAAAAACACAGACAGTTTCAACCAGCCAC
>CAYSHJ010000168.1:0-3007 GCA_964430385.1 uncultured Planctomycetaceae bacterium | reverse complement strand
GCGGCCCCTTCGTCAGCCCAGCGAGGTAACGGTCGACGGAAATGACTCGCGAAAATCGTGTGGCTGACTTCGTGCGGAATCACCGAACCAAGAATCCGCTCCAACGATCCTTGAACATTCATATCCCAACCGAAGACATGCCCGCTGCCGAACGAGAACGTTGTCGCGCCGCCCGCTCCCATCTGCCCAACCCGCACGCGCACCTGACACCGAGCCGACCAGTTCGGCAGCTTGTGTCCCAGCCACTCGATCGCCAACTCCTCGCGAGATCGCTCGGCGGTCTGCGCGACCTTTTCCGCCATCGCCGCCGTCGGAGCTTCGACCTCGAAGTTCGGCGTGACGTGCTTCGCGCCCAGGGCACAAAGCAAAAAGAGTCCACCGACCAAACGCCACATCCGTGCATTTTTGCTGACCATTCAACCTGCCTTGTCGTCCGTGACTCGGTGGCTTCGCCTGTTGCTCCCTGGGGACACCGGCTCTCAGTGCAAACGCTGGTCCGCGAGACCTAGGAGTGCCTCATTCTTGCCGCTGCCTCCTGCCCGCCTTGAGGTTACTGCGACAAGACCGGCTTCGGAGCTGGGGACTCGGGCATTGTAAAATTTTCGCAATTGTGGCTTTCCGCCATTCATGTGGGATCGCAGACATCAGCCGCTGGGCGCTAGCCCACGGTTCAGCAAAATCAAACCGTGGGCTAGCGCCCAATGGCACTCACTTTGTGAGCGGCAGGGCGCTAGCCCAATGGCACTCACTTTGAACTGTAGCTGAACTCGCAAGAGTTCAGAGGATCGCCGAAACCGGCTGAATTCTTGCGAATTCAGCTACGTCGAACAGCAACGTGAATTTGAACGTCGGACAAAGTGAGTGCCATTGGGCGCTAGCCGCCGGTTTTGGCGGCAAAAAACGCAGACAAACACCGACGGCTAGCGCCTTGTCGCTCACGAAATTTGGACAAAGTGAGTGCCATTGGGCTAGCGCCCAGCGGCTGATTCGATACGCGAGCCTCGTCTTGCCGCTGAGTGCGGTCTCGACATAGATTCCCCGCCCTTTCGGCCGACGGTGTTGTTGTACCGCAACTCTTCGCCGCCGCAGTGGGTTGAGCCAAGACGCGACACAAGGAAGTGAGCGAATTCATGCCGGGCGAGACCTCCGACCGTCAAGCGCTGCCGTTTAGCGGCCTCTTGCGATCGTTCACACGGTTGGTCTCGGTGCGACCGCTGCTGTCGCTGCTGCTGCTGCTGACGATTTGCTCCGCCAGCGTCGTTTACACCACGCGGAATTTACGGTTCAAGAATGACCGTGCGGACCTGATCGATCCGCAGGCCGACTTCCAGAAACGTTGGCTGAACTACACGCACAGCTTCGGCGAGACGTCCGATATCGTCGTGGTCGTCGAGGCGGAATCGCCGCAGGTCATCCAGCGAGTGCTGGACGATCTGGGCGAGCGATTGAGGGAAGACACTCAGCACTTCCGCAACGTGCTGTACAAGGTCGAGCACGAGCAACTGCGACGCAAGGGCTTGCAGTTTTTGAAGGCGGCTCAGTTGGAAATGTGCCTGGCACAGCTCAGTGAACTACGTCCAGTGATTCACGGCGAATGGGAACGTGTCAACCTGGAAGTGGTCGTCTCGCAATTGCTGCAACGCTTGCATTTGCTGCAATTGGCGGGGCCATCGAAGAGCACGGCCGCGTCGTTGTCGCCCGGTTCGACGACGCAGAACTTGATGGAGTTGATCCCCCAACACGTGACGGCATTGTCGAACAGTTTGTCGCGTGCGCTGACGAACCCTGACGACGAGAAGAACAATCCGTGGCCGCAGTTGGTCTCGGTCAGTTCCGACCTCTCGAGCGCGGCGACGAAACCGACGTACTTCTTGAACGACCGCGGCACTCAGGGATTCCTGCAAGTCGTGCCCGTCGATGACAAAGATGATACCCAGGGAGCGACGGCCGCGATCCAGCGGCTGCGAGATGTGATCTCCGACGTCAAACCGAATTACCCGAACGTGCGCATCGGGATGACGGGCATTCCGGTGCTCGAACACGACGAGATGGCGCAGTCACAATCGGACATGACGCTCTCGACGATCGTGACGGGTGTCGGCGTGCTGTTGCTGCTACTGGCGGGCTTTCGCGGATTGCGGCATCCGCTCATTACGATGGTGATGCTGGGAGTCGGCTTGGTGATTTCGTTCGCGTTCGCGACAGCGGCAGTCGGGCATCTCAACATTTTGTCGGCCTCATTCGCTCCGATCCTGATGGGGTTGGGCTGCGACTACGCGATCATGTACCTGTCGCGCTACTTGGAACTGCGTCACGAAGGCGATTCTCTGGAAGACGCCTTGGTCAACACGTCAACGTCGGTTGGAACGAGCATTCTGACGGTCGCGATCGTCACCGCGTTGGCCTTTTACTGTGCGACGTTCACCAAATTTCTGGGCGTGGCCGAGTTGGGCATCATCTCCGCGGGAGGAGTCCTGTTGTGCGCGATCGCCACGTTCTTCGCGTTGCCGCCGCTGGTCGCTTTCGCCGATCGCAACGTGCTTCCGGCCAAGTTGCCGACACCGATTCAAGGGAACGCCTTACGGTGGACGGTACGACGGTATCCGTGGTTGGTGACGGTCAGTGGTTTGGCGTTGACGGTGTATCTTGGCGGCTGGGCATTCCAGTGGGAGGAGGGCTGGCCGAAGTTCGCGGTTGGCTACGACTGCAACTTGCTGAACTTGCAGGCCAAAGGGGTCGCGTCGGTTGATCTGCAAGATCGCGTGTTTCAAGAGTCGCAGGGTTCGCTGCTGTTCGCGGTTTCTCTGGCCGATTCGCCGGAGCAGGCTCGAAAACTGAAGGCTCAGTTCGAGGAATTACCCACGGTGCGTAAGGTGGAAGATCTCGCCTCGCACCTGCCGGCGACTCCTTCGGAGCAAACGAAGTTGCTCATTCAGGCGGTGCATTCGGAGGTCTCGCGGCTCGCGCCGGTGCGCTTCGAGCCGCGGATGGTCGATCCGGAAAAAAC
>CAYSHJ010000167.1:0-5817 GCA_964430385.1 uncultured Planctomycetaceae bacterium | reverse complement strand
ACAACCGCCGGCTCGCTTGCGGCGAGGCCACCGTTGGTATCGGGCCTCGCGACGGCTGCGCGCCAGAGTTCCCACCGCGCGTGTCCATCGAGAATCACAACCTCGCCGCGTTCGTTCTTCCAAACGATGATCGGAGCCAAGTAGCCGAACTCGTGGACGCTCGCTTCGAGGTCAGCGCGTTCGTCCCAAGTGGCAACGGGAATCAAACCCCGGAATTCAGGATCAACCTTGCAGTCTCTGATCGTCGCAGCCATGAACCCCCCCGTTTTCTGTTTTGTTGGACGAACCCGAACGGACGGGGTCATCCCTCCAACTTCACGTCCGAGCTATCGAACAGTCGGAATGCGGGATTGAGTCATGCGCTCGCGAGCGGCACGTTCGGCAAATCGCATAGGATTGCGCAGGACGAGTTCGGCCACTCGGACGAAGTTTGAGTCGTCCAGTAACCTGACGCCAAGCCCGTGGTCCCGTATCATTGGCCAGCATCCAACGCCGCGAGAATCATCCGCTTCACAACCGCCGACAGCTTTGGCCACGCACTCACGAGCCGAGCCAATTCGGGGTCAGTTTCAGCAGCCGATATCAACCGTTCGCAGCCGTTTTCCTCGATATCGGTTGCAACTTTTGGTACAACTAAATTTCGAGAATCGCGATTTTCCCGGTGAAAATGCGAAGTAGCGTCGGCCTCCGAAGCCGAAGGTTAGAGGTTCGAATCCTCTCGGGGGTATTGGACTTACGACAATCGCGACTCGATTTATCACAATCGTTGTCATAGATCGCCAAACGAAAACCGCCGCCGCTGACACCGGCGTCTGTGTCCCGAATGCGTTCCGTCCCGACGTTCGTTGCGATTCAATGCGCGGTACGGTTTCAAAGTTCAACGAAAGGCACGCTGATGTTACTGCAAGAGCTGACTTGGCCCGACGTCGGACGACTGTCACGCGACTTGCCGGTCGTGGTGCCGGTTGCAGCGCTCGAGCAGCACGGCGGTCATCTGCCCGTGTTCACGGACAGCATGTTGCTTGGCGAGGTCGTGCGGCGCGTGGGCGACACGTTGCGCGACCGAGTCCTCATCGCGCCGGTCATGTGGCTGGGGAACTCGCACCATCACCTGGATTTCCAAGGAACGTTGTCGGCTAGTCCGCGAGTCTATCTCGATTTGCTGAACGATCTGGCTGAAAACCTTCTCGCCCACGGATTTCGCCGAATCATGTTTCTCAACGGGCACGGCGGCAACACGACACCGGGCAAGCAGGCGGTGTTCGAGATTCGTCAGCGACATCGTGCTCGTCACGACATGCTGCTCTTGTTCGCGACGTATTGGGACAATGCCCAACCAAACGCCGGCCGTTCCGATTTGGTGCAGTCTCAGATGGGACATGCCTGCGAATGGGAGACGTCAATGATCCTGCGACTCGCTCCCGAACTGGTGAAAGACATCACACAGCTCGAGCGAGTCCCCTTCGGCTTCGCATTTGAACCGGCCTATCGCGGCTGGACGACGAAAGATCGAACGCTTCCCGGCCACATCGGCGACCCGCGTCAAGCCTCAGCCGACAAAGGCGAATACCTGCTCCAGACGTTTTCGGCGGGCGTGGTCAAGCTGCTCGAACAGGTCATCGCCTGGGACGGCCACAGTTGGGACACGACGTGACTCCAAGGGCCATCTGTGTTGTCTCGATGCGGCCTCGAGAACCGTCCTGTGGACTGAACGACCCGGTGAGATTGTGGGAACGACCTAAGGATTAGCACCGCAGCTCGTTCACGAGACCAACAGCGAACGGTCGATGCTGGCGATGTTCGGACATCCGGTCGCCAGCATGGCGCTTTCCAATTCTTCGCGCAGGAGTTCCAAAACTTTCTGGACTCCGGCTTCGCCGTCGGCTGCCAACGCCCAAGCGTAAGGGCGGCCGATCAGCACGGCTTTGGCTCCCAAAGCGAGGGCCTTGAGGACGTCGGTGCCGCGACGCACGCCGCTGTCCAAGAAGACCTCGGACCGGCCGCTCAACGCTTGCACGATCTGCGGCAACTGGTCGATGGTGGCCGGAACGCCGTCGAGTCGCCGGCCGCCGTGGTTTGACACAATGATCCCGTCCAGTCCGATCGAGACGGCTTTCTTGGCATCGTCGACACGCAGCACTCCCTTGATCAGCAATGGCAACTTCGTGATCGAACGCAGCCAGTCAAAAAAATTCCACGACAGCGTCAGATCCCAGGCTTGGTCATTGAGGGCCACCAACTGTTCGTTGGTCATGCGATCATTCACGTCAAAGCCAACATCGCGCAAATGCTTGAGCAACACGTTTGGTGGCAGCGTGAAACGATGGCGGCGGTCAGCGTCTTTGCGTTCGCCAAGGTCCACCGTCAGCACGATCGCCTTGTAGTTGGCTCGCTCGGCCCGTTCGACCAGCCGCCGAGCAACCGCGCGGTCCTTCGGAACGTAAAGCTGAAACCACTTCGGACCGGAACTCGCCGCCGCGATTTCCTCGACACTGTGGCCGGCACTGCTGCTGACTCCCATGATCGTCTTGGCAGATGCCGCGGCACGAGCCGATGCGAGTGCTCCTTGCGGGTGATACAAACTTTGCCCAGCGACGGGAGCCAGCAGAATTGGCAAAGCAATCGGCTGTTTGAGCACCTTGGTGGCCGTATCGACCTCCGCCACGCCGGTGAGCAACGGAGGCAGAATCCGCAGCCGTTGAAACGCCGCCACATTGTCGCGCAACGTGATCTCGTCGGTCGAGCCGGTTGTGATGTAGTCGTAGGTGGCTTGAGGCAACGCAGCTTTCGCCAACTCTTGAAAATCCGCGACGTTCACCGGCTCGCGCCGACGCCGATCTGCATTCGCCATGGCGGTACGCTGAGCGGCGACATCCTGTGGCGCGTCGGATGGTGTTTTTGCCGGCGGCGTTTTTACCGCGTCGTCGTCGCCTCGTACCTGAGTCTGCCACATTCCGAGCGATCCAGCACTCAGCGCCACAAGCTTGGAAAAAAAGCGTCGCTTCATAGCAGGAACCCTTGAGCGGTTGATCGGCCGCGGCGACCGAGCCGGTCACGGACAATCAGATGAGCAGGAACAGGGATGATGCGAATCGCGGCATGGCTGAGTCCGTAGCTGAACTCGCCAGAGTTCAGATTTCGCTGGCCGCTTTGGCCATTTTGGTTGCTCGGCTGAAGTCTGGCGACTTCAGCTACCTCTGGTCTCCAAGCCGGTGAGCGTACCGGTGCTGGAGCCGAATTTGTCGGCTTCGACGCCCATGCGCTGGAGCATGCTCACGAACAGATTGCACAACGGCAGATTGTTGTTTGCGTCGAAGGCCAGATGTTGGCCGTGCTTGAAACCGCCGCCAGCCAGGAGCACCGGCATGTTCTTGACGCTGTGCTTGCTGGCGTCGGCCAGGTTGCTACTGAAGAACACCATCGTGCGGTCGAGCAAGCTTTCGCCGTCTTCCTTCGTTTCGCGGAGCTGCGTCAGGAAGTCGCGCAGCGTCTTCATTTTTTCGAGTTCCAGCGTCTTGAGCTGTGCGATCTTCGCTGGGTCTTGACCGTGGTGTGACAGATCGTGATGGCCCTGGCTCACGCCTTGAATCGGCGGCACGCTGCTGGTGCCCAAAAGTTGCAGAGTGATCAGCCGCGTTGAGTCAGTCTGCAAGGCCAGGTGGATCAGTTCGAACCAGAGCCGCGTCTTGCCGACGAGGTCGGCGCCGTTGCGAATATCCACCGGAGGTTTGGCATCGACCTTGGGCTTGGGCTTCTTCGACCAAGCGTCGGCCTGTGCCAGCCGCCGCTCCAACTCGCGAACGCTGGTGAAGTACTCGTCAAGCTTTTCGCGGTCGCCGACTCCGACGTTCGTTTGCAGCCGCTTCGCCTGATCGCGAACCGCGTCGAGCACGCTCTGACCATCTTCCAATCGCCGAGCCTGAGCCTGGACCTCGTCCGGCCGCCCCTCCAGAAACAGTTTGGCGAACACGCCCGACGGCCAATCCTGTGTCGGCACGGGCGCACCGCTCTTGGTCCACGACAGGCCGGCTCCTTCGCACGACAGCGTCAGCGACGCGAATCGCGTCTGTCCGAAAATGTGCTCGGCCGCGAACTGGTCGAGCGAAATGCTGTTCTTGAATCCGGCTCGCCGTTCCGGATGCGGTGCGGCCGTCAGAAAACTTTGGTTGGAATCGTGGCTGGGGCCGACGTCCGGATGCGATAGCCCGGAGATCACCGTGAAGTCGTCGCGAAAATCCTTGAGGACTTCCAGGTAGGGAGACAGCTCATAGTCCCGGCCCCCCTGTCCTGATTGACTCAGCTCCGGGAAGAAATAAGCCGGATGCACTCCGAGCGGCGTGTTGATGCAGACCATGCGTCGCTTGACCGCTGGCGTAGCGGCGACAGCTCGCCGCGTCATGACATCCAGCAGAGGCAGCGCCATCGCGACACCCGCGCCGCGAAGGAAGGTTCGGCGATCAAGCTTCATGGCAAATTCCTTGTTGAGTAAAGATTCGGAGTCTGTCTAATGACCGAGTTATCCGTCGTGTCAACCATGGTGGGCTTCGCGGTGGCAGTTGGGGCAGAGAGCTGCGGCATTTTCAACGGTATCTTCGCCACCCTGACTGAGTGGAATCGAATGATAAACTTCGAGGTAAGGAGAGCCATCTGATCGTCTAATAAAGGGTGCTTTCGCTTCGCACTTCTCGCAGACACCGTTTGCACGATGGAGAACCGTAACGATCACGTCGGCGTTCCTGCGAAATCCCACTGAAATAATCTGTATCCTCTCGGAAACCTTCGTGGAGTTTGCAAGCCTCTTGGCTCGGTCGCTTTGGGATAGCTGAAGTGACGCCTCAATCTCGGCAGCAAGGTCTGAATCAATCTGCTCTCGTGTCTGCGTGGACAAAGAAAGTAGATCGCCAAGATCGTAAACCTCACTCCAGCCTCCTGATCTGCTTCGCTTCTTGAGTGGTAAGTCATCACTGGTTTTCTTCAGAACGCTGGTCGCGTAAAGTGAATCGAGCTTCTTCAGATTTTGAATAGTGATAAGGTTCACGGCTGCCTCGCCCACTTCCTCAATGCCCTCAAAAAGATTCGAATCCCCCGGCTGCAGCTCACGCAGATGTTCTTTGATCTCCTGCCTTCGGCCAACTGAAAGTTCACGCTTATCTTCCCATCCTATAATCTCGGCTGTGTAACAGATGTTGGAGAGGTTCGCAGTCGTTGATGCGTAGAGTCTGATTGGGTTCTCGGGAGAAGGTGCTCGCTCGCGCAGCGACTTAATCACTGCGCCCTTGTAAGGCTGGAGGTATGAAATGCCGCCGCCACGAACCTCTTGCGCGGCAAGAATCTCTACAAGCACGGCGTCATAGATGCCATTGATGAAAAGTGCGGTTGTCATCGCGGTTCGGCAAATAGTGAAGTCAGTCGCGCGCGAGCAATCACGGACTGACTGAAATGGGTTCACCGCTCGCTTGGTGAATCAACGTCTCATTCCGGCTGTGGTTTGTCAATCGGCTGGAAGGCCCAGCTTGCGGAATGTCTCCTGGGAATTGCGGCGTGTGGGACATTCCAAGTTCAGTCGTTCCAAGTTCGGGGTTGAACGGAGTTGTCTTTACTCCGAAGGAGTTGCGTCTCATAGCCCAGGGTTGCCGCGCTTCGCGGCTACCCTGGGAGGACAGAGAACACCATGGCGTTCTACCCTGAAAGGCAACGCCGTTAAGGATTCTCGAAAACCGCGTTCGCTCGCCGTTTTTGACCGCGGAGCGGTCGTAGCAATTAGCCGGTGGTTCGCCGAAGGCGCACCACCGGAACGCGGTTGACAAGGCATTTTGC
>CAYSHJ010000166.1:0-2786 GCA_964430385.1 uncultured Planctomycetaceae bacterium | reverse complement strand
CGGCAACAACCCCCCGCCATCGTGTGCGTCTGCGGCGAATGGAGTCGCGCAGCTTGACCACCGCGTTCATTCCGGCTCCGACGGCATCGTCAAGCCATCGTTCAGTGAACATCGGGTACACGCGACCACGCGCCGATCTCCGAACGGCTGATCAGGACGCTACCTCCCGCGGTGAACTCATCGATGATTCGATCCGCCAACGTGTCAATGCTCACCTCGCCGGCCGTCGCGAGGCCGAGGCGCTCCATCTCGGCGAGCAACGTCCCCGTGACGCCAGCCAGCAGATTGGCGGAGTCCCGGCTGTTCTGTCCGCCGCCGACTCGCGCGCTCATGCTCATCGCTGGCGCGGGTAGCCCGGCAGACAAGAATGTGGCGTGCAGTTTCAGCCCCATCCGTGGTTCCGTTCCGGCGAGAGCAAGACACTCCACAAGCCGTCGGCAGGAAGAATCGTACGTCGGCGAAGCCGGGAAGGCCCACGCAGCGCCCCAGTCGAGTTCGTGGAACACAATCACGCCACCGGGGCGCGCGTGGAGGGAGATGTCTCGCAGCAGCGCTGCCGGATCGCGCTGAAACATCAGCACGTATCGGCCGATGATGGCGTCGAACGGTCGCTCGAACGAAGTGCTACCGATATCACCTTCGACGAATGAGACGTTGCGTAGCGACAGTGCCTCGGCACGTGCGCGAGCCGTCGCGAGGGCAACCGGGGCCCTGTCTATTCCAACTACCTCGCCCTGTTCGCCCACCAAGCCCGCGGCCAGAATAGCGACGTCGCCCGCTCCGCTACCGACGTCGAGCACTCGCATGCCCGGGATGACGCCGGCGTCGGTGAAGAACCCGCGTGTGATGGGGTCGATCAGACTAGCCTGGAAGCTCAAGCGCTCAAGTTCCTGTTGGGAGTGGCCCAGGACGTAGTCGGAGTGAGGATCGTCCATCTTCAAATCCTTAGTCTGCATGCGTCGGCGACGCTACGGCCTTTCACGCTGTTCGGTGGCGGATCTGCTGTTGTATAGGAGATTATGCGGCATAGATCATCCCGCCAGCAGATCGGATGAGTGGCGGGCAACGGCGTCACCATTTGGTCATGGTGATGGGGACTTCTTGCCTCGAGCCGTTCGGGAGTTCGGTATCAGATGAGTCTATTGGATCGATGGTCAATGACTGCCGTTATCACGCGCTGAACTCCGCGCGCGTAGTCATCCATTGCGTGCGGCCCGGCGAACTCTGCAAGACCACCGGCGCAGATGAATTGCGGCAAGAGACCGAGTAACTGCACCCTGTAGTCGTCGAATGCCTGGTCAAATCCATAACCCGTCGCGCCGGACATCGCGATCGACTCCACGTAGCGTTGGATGAGTCCGATTTCCTGGTCTCGGCGATCACTGATAGGGAGATTGAGGCCCAGGAACGTCGCCACGTCGAACATGGGTGGACCCGACATGA
Organism: uncultured Planctomycetaceae bacterium; assembly: GCA_964430385.1. Classification (GTDB taxonomy): domain Bacteria; phylum Planctomycetota; class Planctomycetia; order Planctomycetales; family Planctomycetaceae; genus CAYSHJ01. The sequence continues at coordinate 1,343 of CAYSHJ010000166.1, read as the reverse complement.
CAAGCCCCCAGTCTGCCACGGTGATTTCACCTGAGGGACCAAAGAACAGGTTGTCGAGCTTGAAGTCTCCGTGCACGAGCGTGACCGGTCCGGTCGAGAACAGGTCATGCGCACCGTCGGGAAACTCCCGGACGCTTGACAGGATCTCGAATTGTCTTGGCTCGAACTTGTCAACAAACCGGCTCTCGAAGGTCGGCCATGCAACCGGGATCAAGTTCATAACTTCCGAGAATCGTGCTGATCGACTGCGCAGCCATCCGAGGTTGAGGAGCTGCGCGTTGTTCCACCACGATGCGTGAAAGCGACCCAGTGCTTGCGCCGAGGCGGCGGCTTCTTCCTTCGAGCATCCGGTCACCATGTCACCCAGTCGCTCGGCCGAGAGGTCTTGAAGAAGCGTGAGGAACTGCCCGGTTGTAGGGTCGTAGCGCGTGAAGTAGCATCGCGGGGCGCGGACGGTCGAGTTCTCAGCCAGTTCACGATAGAAGCCACACTCTCCTTCAAAGAAACCGAGGCTCACTCCTCGGCCCCGACTGCCGGCGTCGGTTGGCGGAAACTTAGCGATAAGGCTCCTTGGGGCCGTCGGTTCGTGGGATTCGTATGCAATGGACAATTGAACGATCTCGGACATCAGACCTGTGTTTCCACCCAACGTCCTGGCTTGGATCGACTTAACGCGACTCATCATTTGGCCGCCGGAACGCAGCACGTGGGTCAGCCACTCAGCAGTGATCTCGTCCGAGCAACGAGGCAGCGTCGTAATTTGGACCGCGGTAGGTTCGGGTTTGTCTTTCATCTTGCGCTCGAGAGATAGTACCGCGGACCAGACATCGGCCCATCGATGCGCTGATGGCCTACCTAGGATCAAGGAGTAAAGGGACCATTCACGTCCACGGCACGTGCGAACTGTCGGGTTTCGCGTTCGCCATCACCATGAGGACATCGTCGGGTTCGCGGGTTGGCTCAGCGGATAGAGCAATGGTTTCCTAAGCCGCGGAGCGCATGCGCTGTGCTACCAGATGCGGGCACCGAGCGTGGACGGCATAGTTATCGTGCCTATCTCCGCTCGGTCTGACACTGCTGCTGCGCTCGCCAGCCCCGTAGCCCAGCATCGCCTGATCCCGCATAATCCCCGCATGGAACCGCAGATTCGCTACTGCACGACCTCGGATGGCGTCAGCATCGCCTGGGCCGAGATGGGCCAGGGGCCGCCGCTGCTGGTTTGCGGCGCAACGCCGTTCACGCACGTGCAAGAGTGGGCTGCGATCTTCGAGTCAGTTTATGGCCCTCTGGCCCGCTTCTGCCGCCTGATCTGGTTCGATGCGCGAGGCACCGGCATGTCCGAA
>CAYSHJ010000165.1:0-2114 GCA_964430385.1 uncultured Planctomycetaceae bacterium | reverse complement strand
GGCGGCGATAAAGATCAGGGTGATGCTCTCGGACGTGGGCCATGAGCGGCTTGTTCTCGTGAAAGCCAATCAGACGCGTCTGGAGATCAGGACGGCTTCGCAAAATCTCAAGCCCCTTGGCCCTGGCTGCCGCTTCAACGTAGGTCTGGTCTGCCCAGTTCCGCTCAAGCTCCGTGTGCATGTACAAGGCTTCAACCGCATTAGCCAGCTCCTCCGCAGCACGGCTTGCGGCGGCGAGCGCGGCGCGTCCGGCGAGTGTTGGGGTGGTGTCCTGGTATTCCGAGAACTGGACGTCGAACCGCCGGTCAAAGAGGTAGGCGTTCATTCGGAAGGCGAACGCAAGCTTCTTGCCGGTCCCGTCGAATACGATCTCGTATACGTGGGCGTCGCGATCGACCAACGTGAATTCATGCGGGATCGACGCGAGGGTTTTCCCGTCGATAAAGAGCCCTCGTTGGAATCCGTTCTTCTGGTGCGAGTCCGTGAAGTTGCCATCGCTGTCGCGCCTATAGAAGGCGTCGATGCAGTACTGATGGTCCGAAGTCGTGCCGTCGTTCTTCTCGACTCGCTCCGTGATCATGGTCCAACCGCTCAACCGCAGCCGGTAGAGCCGATTGGCGTTCGTCGCGAGTGGGCTGAAGATCTCTCGTTTGTCCGGCGCGAGCTGGATTTTGCAGGACGTCGGCTCAACGGCACTGTGGGCGGACGAGGGAAGCGAGGAGCGGGCGCGGGCCTCCCGCCGCTGATCCATGGTGTTAGCGGTCGCGCCGACCACCATGACGGCGATGAGGAGGGAAGCGAAGGTCCAGAAGATGAACTTAACCCAACCGAAGAACGTGTGCGGCAGTGCGTTGTTCACGCGATCGCCGAAGGTGAGTTGGCGCTTTGCCGCAGTGCGGGTGCCGGTGTCTGCTTTCTTCGTCGCTTGCTCGGGCTTTGCGGTTTTCGCCGCCTTACCGTACGGCTTCATGATGGATTCCTCTGCCCTGCTCGGCGTGATCCACGATCCGACCGCGAGCATGAACAGAACTGTGAGAAGAACGTGGAGGGTTGTTTTCTGCGGAGCGCTGCGGGTGCGGACGACGTTCATTCGGACTCCTCTTTTGCCAGCCGGCGGGCTGGTACGGAAACGGACACCGAGAGGAGTTCCAACGACGTCGGCATGTAGAACGGACTACCGCCGCGAGCTAACCCTAGTTAAGTCATGGACTTGACGGGTTTTCGGATTTCGCGGTATTGTTTAGGTCGCGTTCTTGATGCCAACAGCATCGGAACCGGGCCGGTGGAGGCGGGATCCTGGCCTTCAAAATCAAGACCCCGTCTCCCCCGGTTGACTTCCCTTCCAACTCGTTCTTTCGCTCGGCTAACGAGCACCCCTCTTTCTCGCGCACCATGCGCGGGACATAAAAAAACCCTCGACCGAAGCCGAGGGTTTTGTCGTTGCGAGTTTTGAAAATCCGAAGCCCCAACCGAACGCTGCGAAGCGTTCGTGGGGCTGGGACATGTCCACTTCCGCCGGCGGTGAGGCATCTGACCTCCGTCGTCGGAAAATCGGGCCGTCGATCAGCTCACGGCGCGATCCCCAATCACAAAAACGAACATGAAAACAGTCCTCCGTAGACACTCGGAGTAAACTCGCGATTTTCTGTAAAGTCAACAGAATTCTGACGCGCGCTGTGATTTTGCGCGCCTGGCGGCGACGGGCTCGCCGATGGGTAGATGTTAACAGAGTGGGCTACTGCACAAGAAGAAAAAAATAATCGACCAGCCAAAATCGGGACGCCGCTACTTGAACAGGGAGACTGTCATGTTGGGCGCCTTCACCGTGCGCCAGATGGGCGTGAGCAGCCGTTCCGGCTCGCTCACGTTGTACTCGGCCGTCGTGAACCAGATGCGCCCGGGCGTAAGCCCCGGAACTTTCCGATACGGTCGTCCCTTGTAGTCCTGGCCGTTCATCAGCTTCGCGGTCACCTCCATCATGTTCCTCATCCTGGTCGGGGTCGTCGTGACGACGAGGACGCGGACGTCCTCGGCCCGCGGATACTTCTTCAAAAACGATGGGTGCGCGAGGAACCAGCCGTACTCCTCGAGCTTCTCGTGGATGCGCCTGCTTT
>CAYSHJ010000164.1:0-2627 GCA_964430385.1 uncultured Planctomycetaceae bacterium | reverse complement strand
AACCGCGGATCTTCTTGATTGATGTCGAACGCTCTGCGGGCACGCGCTCCCGCGACGAATTCAAAGGCGTCTTGATCAAAGCGATCCATGGCGGTGAACAGTCCTTGTCGTTCGGCGACTCGCGGAATTTGATCGAGCTGGCGATTCAGTTCTCGCCGGCTTTCGAGCCGCTCGATATTCAGGCCGGGAACAAGATTGAGATTTTGTACCTGATAGTTGGGCTGGTTCGGATCGCCGCCCGGTTGGAACGGGTCGTATTGTACTCCCAAGAAGTTCGCGCCGAAGTAACCGGGAATGAGGCCGATGCTGGCGGCATACGGCACGGCGACGTAAGCCGGCATGCCGGGCTGTCGTGAACCTCGCTCGCGCGCGATGATCGAACCGACACCAGGAAACCTTCCGGCGGCCATCACGCCGGAGACGCCCATATGTTTGGTGGTCAGCATCAAGTGCCCGCCGGAGAAATGATCTCCGTTGTCGTGATGCAGCGATCGCACAATCGAGAACTTGTCGGCGACCTGAGCCTGCTTAGGAAACAATTCGGAGATTTCGATGCCGGGAACGTTCGTGGGGATCGGCTTCCAGAAGCCACGAACTTCGGAGGGAGCTTCTGGCTTGAGGTCGTACAGGTCGAGATGGCTCGGCCCACCATCGAGCCAAATCAGGATCGCCGAAGTGTCCTTCTTCGACCGCGATTCGTTCGCGGATGCGGCTCGAGCCCGCCAAACATCACCCAACCCGACACCCGCCATGCCGGCCACACCCAATTGCACAAAGCTCCGGCGGTTGAGACCGTCACAATACTTCGGGGAAGTCCCGGCGTTGATTCGAAACATGGTGGAACTCCCAAGCAATTTCTCGTGGAGAGCCAGGCCCTGCGGACCCGGTCTCGTGAATTCATCGGCAGCGTTTGCTGGAACACATTATTAAGTCCTGATATGTTCATCACAAGGCTGCATTCTGTCCACCGCGCAATCGGGGCGCGCCTCGAGCGTCAACCGGGCGATCGTTTGATGATGCTGGCAATCCGTCGGATATCTTCCGACGAGCATTAGGCACAGCGCGAAAGGCAAAGTCCCTCGACACAGTATGGTCGTCTCCTCAAGTTCCGATTCGCGGCAGATTTCTCGGCCGAACGCGCGGATAAACTCGGTGTCGAGGCTAGGAGCGGCGAACGGTTCAGAACACTGCCACCGGCCTCGGCCGCCACGAACGACGGCATCACACGCTCGCGGCGGCAAGGTGTCAATGGCCGAGCGACGGTACCGCTGATCGGCGAATGATTGTTCGTTACGATGCCGCATCATGTCGCAGCTTCCTCCTTCTCCTCCGAATCCGCCGCCAAAGCCGAATTGGTTTCGCAACCAAGCGTCCGATCGGGAAGTTCGTGAACAACCCAACGCGCGCGAAACCGGGCCGACTCCGGCGCAGACGAACTCGGACGACGCGGCGATTCGTTCTGAAGTCAGCCGGCCCAAGACGGCCAAAAAGTCGGCAACGCGAATCGCCAACATTCCGCAGTTCTTTCTGACTCTGAAGGCCGACGTCGCCACGATTCGTCCCATCATCGGGTTCACGGCCTGGCTGCGTCACGAACTGGACACGAATCGCGAAGGGCTGTTGACGAGTATCGGGTTGCACAGCTTGTTGTTGATTCTGTTCGGGCTGTGGGTCTTGCCGGCAGGTGGGCAAGGGCGACCGACCATTTTGAATGCCGGTTGGACCCCGTTGCCGTCGAAGAGCCTCAAAGAGGCGATGAGCCAGCCGGTCAAACTGGAGTCGTTGCAGCTCAGTGCCGTCAAAACGACCACGGGCTTCCTACCAACGAAGGACAAATCCAACGATCAGAAGCCGGACGAGAAAAGCGGAGCCGCATCGCAGCCGGCGAAACCAGTCGGAGTCGGCGACGCACTGGCGGGTCGCACAGGTGCAGGTCGCTCGGCGATCTTCCAAAATATGAAAATCGACTCGAAGACCGAGCGTGGCATCTCAGTGGGTTTGGCATGGCTCGTCCGGCAGCAAGGCAAGGGAGGCAACTGGCGATTGCACGAAGGTAATTATCCGAACCCGGGCGACCGGACGATTCGGACCGACACGGGAGCGACGGCTCTGGCGTTATTGGCATTGCTTGGCGATGGGCACACGACGAAGGAGGGCCAGCACTCGAAATCGGTCGCGAAGGGGATTGCGTTCTTGAAGTCGATCCAAAAGGCGAATGGCGATTTGCACGATCACGAAGAACTCGGTCGCCAGACCGCGTTTTATGCGCACTCGCAAGCGACGATCGCTCTGTGCGAAGCTTACGCCCTGACCGGCGATCCGTTCTTGAAACAGCCGTGCCAGCGAGCCATCAAGTTCTTGCTCGAATCACAGCATCCGCAGAACGGCGGCTGGCGGTATCAGCCTCAAGCGGGAAGCTCGATGGGAGACTTGTCGGTCACCGGCTGGGCGTTGATGGCCTTGCATTCGGCGCGCATGGCCAAGTTCGACGTGCCGTTCGACAACTTTCAACGCGCGGCGTTATTCCTGGATTCCGTCTCGGAACAACTGGGTGCCCGCTACAAATACCAACCGGCCGATCCCAGCAGCAAGGTTTTGCCGGCGATGACTGCGGAAGGGGTTCTTTG
>CAYSHJ010000163.1:0-8012 GCA_964430385.1 uncultured Planctomycetaceae bacterium | reverse complement strand
CCGCCGCAAGCACGTCCCGGCCAACTTGCCCAGGAGCTGCGTGAGCGGTTCGTTCCCGGCCTGCGTTTGTCGATCGCACCGGCTTCCCCTCGGAGCGTTGAAGTCCCGCGCGAACGCTTACTACGCATGTCGGCTTGGCGGTTCGAGCGGCAGGATTTCGCACCTCAAATCACAAGTCTCAAGTCGCCAATTTCCAAGCTGACACTCTCCGCCGACGGTTACGTCGTCGCGCCGAGGCGCGGAAAGTATCTTTTCTCGATCGACGGGGACGCGCCGGCCGAGTTGTCGATCAATGATCGCGTCGTTTGGAAATCCGAGATCAGCCAACCGATCCCGACTGCTTCGGCGATTGAGCTGGTGAGAGGATTCAACAAGCTGCACATTGTTCAGCACGTGTCAGCCGGCGCGCGCGACAAGCCGATTTCGCTGCGGTTGCTGTGGAGCGGGGACTCGTTCGAGACTGAACCTGTGCCGCCAACGGCGCTATTTTGCGAACGATTGCCGGAAGCGATGGAGATCGAGCGACACGGCCGCGAACTGTTCGCACAACAGCGGTGTTCTCGTTGTCATCGCGTTTCAGACGACGTGCTTCGATCTCGATCGGTCATGCCAGAGTTACAGGCTGAAGCGCCGGACTTGATCGATATCGGTTCGCGATTGCGATCCGATGGGATCGCTCATTGGCTGTTGCACCCGGAACGATTCCGCAAACACTCCGCGATGCCGAGATTCTTTCCTGAACATTGCACCGACGAGCAAAAGCAGCAAGCGGCTGATCTGGCCGTCTATTTGAGTTCTCTGAAAGTGGCCTCCTCAGAGTCGATCCATCGGCGGACGACCCCTCTCTCTAACCCTCTCCCCGATGGGGAAAGGAGACAAGGCAAGAGTACGGAAGCGGCGAGCGGAAAAGGCAAGATTGCCGACGTCACGCTCGGTGCAGTCTTGTGGGAAGACCTTGGTTGCATTGCCTGTCATCGGTTGAAACCGCCAGTCAGAGGCGAACGGTTCGAAGACGATTGGGGACGCACGTCGCTGGCCCACGTGAAGCACAAGTTTCAACCAGGAGCATTGCAGATATTTCTGCAACAGCCGCAACGACACTTTGCGTGGAGTCGCATGCCGGACTTTCAACTTTCGGCGGACGAAGCCGCTTCGCTGGCCACATTACTCGAACGGGAATCCAGCGGCGAGTGGACGACGCCCGACAGCGCGTTGCCTCAAGGTGATGCGAGTCGCGGTCGAGAATCGTTCGAGAAGCTCGGTTGTCGGCAGTGCCATCGAGTGGACGCCGAGCAACCGTTGCCAACGGCTCACTTGCCGTCTGTCTTTGGCAAAATGCCTGCGCGCGGTTGCCTCAGTGCGCGCGAGCAGCTTCCGCCGAACGTGCCGGATTTTCATTTCGATGATGCTGATCGAAACGCCTTGCTCGCATTGCTGCGACGCTCGGAATCGGTCCTGGCGAGCGACACTCCGGACGACATCTCGCGGCGATTCTTGACCGAGCTGCGCTGTGCCGTGTGCCATCCGCGCGACGGACGAATGAGCTTGCTGCCCGAAGTGCTGGCCGAAGCGGGTGAGCAAGGCAAGCCGCCGGAGATCGTGCCGAACTTGACTTGGACCGGTGAGAAATTGCACTCGTCGTGGATGACGGCTCTGTTCGCCGGCCACATGGGCGAACGACCTCGTCCGTGGCTGCGAGTGCGGATGCCCAGCTTCCCCGCGCGCGCTCGCTTCCTGGCCGAGGGCCTTGCTCGTGAGCATGGTTTGTCCTCGAAACCCGAATTGCGTCCCCGCATTGAACAGGAGCTGTTGCCGATCGGCGAATACCTCGCCACTCGGCAGGGAGGTCTTGATTGCCGGCAGTGTCACGCGATCGGTGCGTTGCCGCCGAGCGGCGACAAGAACACGCTCATCGCCCCCGGCATCAACTTCGCTCACATTCGCGAGCGTGTGCGTTACGATTTCTTTCGCCGCTTCACACTCGATCCGCCAAGATACGACGTCACAACTCGCATGCCGAAGCTCGCCGTTGACGGGCGGACGACCAAGGTGACGAATGTGCTCGATGGCGACGCGAGACGACAGTTTGAAGCTGTCTGGCATTTCTTGAACGCGGTGCCGAGTTCAACGCACGATCCGTAATACAAGCTGCCAGTGTGTGCAAAGCAGGGTTGACCGCAAGCGGTGCCTGCGGCGACAACACGGACACTCCGTTTCGTGAAAAAGGGGCTCACCATCATGGCACTCGCCGGCGAAGTGATCGACTTGGCGAAAGACTACCACCTGAAAGGGGGCGTGGTCGTGCAGGCGCTGCGCGGCGTCAGTTTGCAGTTTCCGCAAGGAGACTTCGTGGCGATCATGGGATCGTCGGGCAGCGGCAAGAGCACGCTCTTGAACTTGCTGGGAGCCCTCGATCGCCCATCGAGCGGCAAATACATCTTGGGCGGGCACAACGTCTCGGAGTTGAGCGACGATGACCTGTCGCACATTCGAAATCAGATGATCGGCTTCATTTTTCAGTCGTTCAATTTGATCACGCAATATACGGTGCTCGAGAACATCCAGATTCCGCTGCATTACCGACCGGGACGCCACGCGATCTCTCAGCAGGACATCAATCACTGCATCGACCTGGCGGAGCGTGTCGGTTTGGGCGACCGCATGGATCATCGCCCATTCCAACTCTCCGGCGGTCAACAGCAGCGAGTCGCGATCGCGCGCGCTTTGGTCAACGATCCGGAAATCATTCTGGCCGACGAGCCGACCGGAAACCTCGACTCGAAGACCGGTCAGGAGATCATGGAGACGCTCAAGGCTCTCAACACCGAGGGGCGCACGATCCTGATGGTCACTCACGAGGACCACATCGCGGCCCAGGCCAAGCGACAGATCCACATGAAAGACGGCCTCATCGACAGACACGGTTCGTAGGTTGGGACTCTGTCCCGACCGGCTCGGGACGGAGTCCCAAGCTACGGGTTGCGGGCAATGCTCGCGTTAAGGAGTCTTCGGTCATGCGATCGCGCCTCACGACAACACGCTTCTGTGGCTGGGTGGCATTCCTGGGACTCTGTTTGTTTTCGCTGGATCGCTGGGCGCTCGCACAATCGCCACCGGTCGCATCAAGCAAAACGACCTTGACGACCGTCGCGCAAACAACCGACGAGTCGTGGCAGGTGATTTACATCGGCCAACAGCGTGTTGGTTATGAGCACGCCCGCGAAGTGATCGAGCGGCGTGACGGCCGCGTCGTGGTCGTCAGCAGCAGCGAGTCGCACTCTCAGCTCAAGCGGCTGGGACAGGTATTGAAAATGACCACGAGCTTGCAAACCGAAGAGACCGAAGCCGGCGACTTGCTGCGGTTCACTTTTGAGTTAAAGAACCCGCCGGCTCAACCGACCTGGACTGCAGGAGTCGTCAACAACGGCGAGTTGGAATTGACCTCGACCGTCGCGGGCCGAAAGGTCAGCCGACGCCTGACGTGGGAAGCCGATGCCAAGTCGCCAGCGTATCCTGATCGCTTGCTGCGCGAAAAACCACTTAAGCCAGGCGAGTCGCGCAAGACGAAAGTCTACCTACCGGAGTTCAACAAGTTCTCGCAACTCACGCTGTCGGCAGATGACGTGCGACCTGTGAAATTGCACGATGGCAAATACCAATCGCTGTTGAAGGTGCGCGTCGCGATTTCAGCGATTCCCGAGCTGAGCTCACGGCAGTTTATGGATGCCGACGGCCGGATCTTGATGACGGAAACTGACATTGCGAACGGCGGCAAGTCATATCGCGTCGCTCGCGACGTGGCATTACAGGCGATCGCGGGAGCGGAACTCGACATCGCGATCAGTACGCTCATTCGCATCGACCCGCCGATCGTCGACGCACATCGGAAGAAACGTATCGTGTATCGCATCTCGGCGAAGGACGAGTTTCCCGACAAACTTTTGGTCAACGGCGGCACGCAGCAAGTCAAACGTCTCTCGCCGGACTCCGTCGAACTCACCGTCACCAGCAAACCGCTTCCGCCCACGATTTCTCGACAGGTCGCGACCGATGCGAAGTACCTCGCCACGACTCGATTCCTGCAAGTCAACGACTCGCGAGTGGTTGCTCACGCGGAGAAAGCCGCCGGTGGCGAGACCGATTTCAGCCGCGTTGCCACACGCATGGAACGCTATGTGTTCGACAAGCTGACGAAGAAAAATTTTTCGACCGCGATGGCCTCGGCCGCCGAAGTCGCCGAACACTTGGAAGGTGATTGCACGGAGCATGCCGTGCTGCTGTCGGCCATGCTGCGAGCGAAAAAGATTCCGTCACGAATCGCCGCCGGGTTGGTTTACATCCCCGGCGTGAATTCGTTTGGCGGACACATGTGGACCGAGGCGTTCTTGGGGGAAGAATGGATTCCGCTGGACGCCACGATGGGCCGCGCGGGCATCGGAGCCGCACACCTGAAGATGTCCGAATCGGCTTTGGACGAAGACGCGCCGTTCCCCGTGTCGGCCTTCCTGCCGCTGTTTCAAGGGCTGGGCAAGCTGAAGATCGATGTGCTGAAGGCGGAGTAGTGGTTCGTAGTACCGCCTTCAGGCGGCAGACACCGGCTGAAGCCGGAACTACAAACGGACTTCACCCCAACTGCCAGGCGTACTCGTTGAGCTCGAGCACCAGCAGGATGATGCCGGCGATCAGGGCCGAGATCGAAACGAACAGCAGGCCGACGTAGACATCGGGTGGCACCTTCACTTTGCCGCCGCTATCTGAGCTTTTCCGTGCCATGTTCGACTTCCTCGATGGTAGCCGAAGTCGTGAGACTTCGGACCGAACTCTCACGAGTTCGGCTACAGGTACGTTTTCTTCTGCCGATCGCCGTTACAGCTTCGACGTGACGTTGTCGCCTCGTTCAATGATTCCGTTCTTGGCTCGTGTGACCACCGTGCCGACGGCTCGGTCAGGCGTCACGTAAACGATTTTGATTTCGCCTAAAAACTTCGCTTGTCGCTCGCCGGCAGCCGATCGGAAGACGGACAGTTTGTGTCCTTCGGCCAATCCGTCGTCGCTGCCGAGCGAAATCTCAACTAAGTCGAAACCGTTGCGACCGCCGCGTTTCGTTTCCACGACCTGGCCATCGACCACCGGTGGCGGCGTCTGCAATCCGACGACGGACTTGGGATCCGTCGACAGGCCGTTGGCCGCGATGATCTTCTGATACAGCACCACCTCGCCGAGCACCTTCGAGTGCTTCTCTTGCAGCGTTTTCTCTTCAACACCTTTGTTGAAGACGATGTCTTCTAACGCGCGCACGCGGTCGTTCTTTTCGTTCAGCAGCTTTTGCAAGTCGTTGTTGACGGCTCGCTGCGCCAGAGCCTCTTCGCGGCGCTGCCGAGCTTCTTCGGTGGCCACTTTCGCTAGCGTCCGCTGCTCGTCGCGTTCGGTCTTCGCCGCGATCAATTCTTTCTCCGCGGCGTCCAATTGTTCCTTGAGAGTCGTCGCCCGACCTTCGGACGTGGCGGCTTTCTGTAGCTCGTCCTTCAGAGCGCGCTCCATGCGGTCTACGTAGTTCTTGTGCTCCACATCCGAGTTAACCTTCTCGGACTTGAGGTCCGCCACTTGCTTGGTGGCGTCCTCCGTCTGTTTCTTCCAGTTTTGTTGAGCCGTGAAGACCGCTCCGGCAAACGTCAAAAAGATGATACTGAGCGCCAATTGCAGTCCGACGAGCAGTTTTCCCATGAACGACATGTTCAATTCCCCCCAAGTGATTGCGACCAGCGACGGTTATTGGGTTTTCTCTTCGTAAGGTGCCGCCGATTCCAATTGCTGATGCCGACGTTGCAAGCGAGCCTGTACGCCACGCAAGCGGCTAAGCTCGTCCAACAATCGTTTCTTTTGTTCCTGAGTTTGGAAGTGATCAACTTCCAATTCTTCCAAGTGATGCCGCAAGCGAGCGACGTCTTCACGTCGCAGTTCGCCTTCGTTCCAAATCGTCAACGCTTCCTGAGCAACCTTGCCCCCTTCGACCGAGAGATCCTGAATCTGCTTGACGACGTCCACGAAGGACTTTTCCAATTCTTTCCGACGCTGATCCATCGCTTTCAGATCGAGGTCTTGCAGAGACTTCACTTCCTTCAACCGTGTTTCCAGTTGCGGCAACACGGGCGCGAGGTTGGTGATTTTGTCGCTGAGTTTTTTCCCCTCGTCGTCATAGGCGGCGAGCAAAACCTCTGGCAACACCTTCGAACCTTGCTTCGCGGCCTCTTGAGTCAGCCGATTCTTGACGGTGTAAGTGACTCCTCCGGTGTTGCTGGAAGTTTTCTCGATGTAGTAGTTCTCCAAGACGTCCGCTTGTCTTTCCCAGTTGGGGCCGCCCACGCGAGTCGCGAACGCGAACCCGAGGAATGCCACGCTCAGACAAGTCGTGAGAACCGCGAGAATCTTACCAAATTGTGTCATCGTGACAGCCCTTACCTGGCGACCTTGACGACGTTGCGCGTCGGACGGCTCCGCGAAACGTGAGTGATCCCCTCGACGGAAATTCTTCCGCCGCCAAGGAGTTGAGCCGAGTATAGGCGTGTCGAAAAAAGCATGTCAAACGGAGTTTTGAAATCGGCACCGCGAACGGCGACGCCGAGCACGGCTGCTCCTCTGAAGATCGAACCGCAACAACGTCGAACCTCAAGACCCGTCTTTGGATTCCGCCTGGATTCCGATAGATTTCGCCGCGGTACGCGATCCTGCAAATTGTGCGGATCGTGTCAGTTGCGTTGGAACCCACGATTATGTCCAGCGTTCGAGACTTTGGAGCCGTCGGCGACGGACAGACGGATGAGTCGGAAGCCATTCAGCACGCGCTGGCCGACGGCGATGGGCAACTCGAGTTTCCACGCGGCGAGTATCGCGTCTCGAAACCAATCATCGTCGAGCTTTCGAAATTCAGCCGGACAGCGATTCGTGGCAGCGGCGGCACGGCGAAGATCATCATGTCCGGAGCGGGACCGGCGTTCTTCTTGGCCGGCACCCACGACAAGTCCGCCGATCCGACAGGCTTCAAGCCCAGTGTGTGGCAACACGAGCGGATGCCGCTGCTCAGCGACATCGAAATCACCGGCGAGCATCCCGAGGCGGACGGCATTCGGCTCGAGGGAGTCATGCAGCCGACGCTCACTGGCGTGCTCATCCGTAAAGTGCGAAATGCGATTCACATGACGAAGAGGTGTCGCAATGTGCTCATCAGCCACTGCCATATTTATCAAAACAACGGCATCGGCGTATTTCTGGATCACGTCAACTTGCACCAGACGATCATCACCGGCAACCACATTAGCTATTGCCGGCTGGGCGGCGTCCGCATTCAAGGCGGCGAAATTCGCAACTTGCAGATCACCGGTAACGACATCGAGTACAACAACAACCGCGCGATCGGCGAACCCGGAGCCGACGCCGAACCGACCGCCGAAATCTACATCGACGTCGAAGACGGCAGCGTGCGCGAGGGGACAATTTGCAGCAACACGTTGCAAGCGACCTACAGCCCCAACGGCGCGAACATTCGCTTCATCGGTAGCGGCAACAAGGGCAACCACCGCGCCGGAATGTGGACGATCTCCGGCAACTTGATCGGCAGCCAAGCGATCAATATCCATCTCACCTCGGCGTTGGGTTTCGCGATCTCCGGCAACTACATCTACAGCGGCCACGAGCGGAATATCGTCATCGAAGACTCGCGCAGCATCGCGATCGGAGCGAATACGCTCGGCCACAACCCCGATTACGGCGACAAGGAACTCTCGACCGGAATCCGCTTCGTCGATTGCGAAGACTGCACTGTCACGGGGCTGATTATTCAAGACGCTCTCGCCGGACAGAACACCGTCGCCAGTGCCGTGCCGACGAAGAAAGAAGGTCTGCTGGAACTGACTCGCTGCCGCCGCATGAACCTGACCGGCTGCCAAGTTTTCGAGGGGACGCCAAACGGGATCGTGCTCGACGATTGCCAAGACACGCTGATCACCGGATGCACG
>CAYSHJ010000162.1:0-1610 GCA_964430385.1 uncultured Planctomycetaceae bacterium | reverse complement strand
TGCGTCGGCGTCGAATTGAAAATGTTACCCGTGTTCGCGGCCGTGATATTCCACGTATTCACGAAGTTCGGAGCGATGAACGTGTCGCTGCCGCCGTTGCCACTGACGTTGCGGACCACCATGTTCGAATCGACTCGCACGAAGTCGTCAAACGCAGACCCGATGAAGTTCTCGAATACGCCGACCAGTTGCACGGTGTGGACACCAAAGACCGTCTGCACCGCGCCGCTATCGAGATTGAACGGCATCAAGGCCGAGCCGATGCCATTCGACGCACCACTGAAGTCGACCACGTCGCTGTCGCTTCCGGACTCGGTGAGCACGTTGGCGGAACCTGGCGTCAGGATGTAGGTGTCGCTGCCCGTTCCGCCAATCACCGTGTCGTCGCCCATGCCATCGGCCAGCGTGTCATTGCCGGCACCGCCCAGGATCGAGTCATTGCCGTCTTCACCTAAGGCGGAGTCGTCGCCGTCACCGCAGTCGATGGTGTCGTTGCCGAGGCCGCCGTAGATCGTGTCGTTGCCACCGGTCGGCAGGGAATCGAGGAGGCCGCCCACCAGCGAGTCATCGCCGTCGCCACCCCGCAGGATGTCATTGCCGGTGCCGCCATCCAGCGTGTCGTTGCCGTTGCCACCGATGAGCGAGTCAGCGCTCCCATCGCCTTGGATGTTGTCGTTGTTGTCGCCGCCATCGACCGTGTCGTTGCCCGCTCCGCCGACGATGCAGTCATTGCCAATTCCACCGTTGATCGAGTCGTTGCCGCCATGACCATTGAGCGTGTCGTTGCCCGCTCCGCCAATGATCGAGTCGGCTCCATCGGTGACGTTGAGCGGGTCGTTGATCACTCCCGTGAAGTCGTTGGTGGTGAAGTTGTTGATAATGCCGCCCATTAGGACGTCGTCGAAGCCGATTCCCCCGCTCCCCGTCAGCGTGTCGTTACCGAGTCCGCCGACCAGCGTGACCGAGCCGAGCGTGAAGCCACTCGCGTCCAAGATATTGTCACCGGCCTCGCTCACCACAGCCCCCGCCAAGTGTGCTGCGGCGACTGTGCCGCCGAAGGCGCGAGTCACTGTGAAGGTGTTGGTGGCCGCGTTGACGGCGGTGACGCGCATCCGCTCGGAATCGACTTGTATCGTGAAGGCGCCCACCGTCGGAAAACCGGTGACGCTGCTGAGGGTAATCGTCGTGGACGCCGCAGTGACACCTGCCGACAGAGTCGCCGGCAAGCCGATGGTGTAGGCCACCAAGCGGGCACGCTCGATGCTTGCGAGTGTGTCCACCTCGGTCGCACCGATGGTCAACAGCCCGTTGGTCAGGGTTTGGTTGGCATCGGTATTCGTCATGACAACGTCGGTTCCGACCCCGCCATCGATATTGTCGTTGCCAGCGCCGCCATCCAGCGTGTCGTCTCCGTCGCCACCCCGGAGCGAGTCAACACCACCATTGCCTTGGATGCTGTCGTTGTCTACGCCACCATCGACCGTGTCGTTGCCCGCGCCGCTGATGATGAGGTCATTGCCGGCTCCACCGAGGATCGAGTCGGCGCCGCCATGACCATTGAGCGTGTCGTTGCCCGTTCCGCCAATGAGGAAGTCTGTTCCAGAGTTGAT
>CAYSHJ010000161.1:0-4421 GCA_964430385.1 uncultured Planctomycetaceae bacterium | reverse complement strand
GTCGACGAGACGATCAAGTACCGACAGTCGCGCGGCAGCGAGACTCCCGTCACACGCAACCCACCGGGCAATCGGCCGATAACAGACGGTCAACTTGATGCCGTGCTCCGCCGCGCTCTGTCCCAGCATCCGGCCGAAATCCGGATTCAACCGCGTGGCCAGCAGGTATCGCAGCCAGCCCCATGACGTGAACTCCGTCCGCGCGTTGAGGACTCGCGTCAACGATTCGTCCTCTAGAATCGCACGAGTTTGCCGCTCGTACCGCTGCCAGTCGTCGGCTGCGTAATTCGCTCCGTCGGCGATGAACGGAAACGGAATGAGCCACACGATCAACCGTGAATCACAGGCGACTCCTTTGATTTGAGCGTTCGTACTCACTGACGCTTTTGAAGTTGCGTTTTTTGCGGTTTTAGTCTGACCCGCTCGGCGAATCCTCCGGTGGGCGAGGCCGCTTCGGCAACAGGGTCACCGCCACCGCGATCCCACACAGGATGAGAATGCTGCTCGTCAAAAAGCTCAGCCGAAAACCGAGCGATTCCGGAGTCAGTCCCAACGCGGTCAGCTTGTGGCTTTTCACGAAATCGACAATCGCGCCGTACAAGTAGCCGGCGGGAGCGGCCGGGACCATCAGCATCGTCGCGAAGGCCATCGTGCGACGCAGGTCTTTCGTCTTCGAGGCGGAGACCATGTAGTTCGGCGAGTACACGCCGATCAACTCACCGGCTCCGAAGATCACGAACGCCGCGAGATACTGCATCCCGGTGCAACTCGCGAACAGCACCAAGTTGCGCCGCTGTTCCGGCCACGACAACGGGCAAGCGTCCAACGAGTTCTTTGAAGTTGGGTCAGTCATCGGACGCGCTTCCGGCAAAGGATCACGAACGGATCGCGGCTGGTCGTCACGGGGCAAGTCGGACGTACGGCCTCCGCAGACTAACCCGAAGCGTAAATTGACGCTTCGGGTTACTTTTGAAACAGTCGCTGGTCTATCTTCGCAGGAGCTTCCACACGTCCGGAGCCATGTTATTGCCGGCGACCATCCACAGGGCGTGATCGTGAACGAAGACGCCCGCCGCATGTCGCGCGTTCCAGGGAGTATTGGGCAATGGGTGCCAATTCACACCATCGGCTGAGTGCCAGACATCGTTTCGATTGGCTGGCTTCTTGGCCGGCCCATAACCCTCCAGCACCCACATGCGACCATCGAACACGGCCACTTCATGATATTGACGCGGCTCCCACGGTGCCTTTTCGACATGGCGAATCCAGTTGACGCCATCGGACGAACTCCAGACATCATTGAAGAACTTCCGCCGCGGTGTTTCCGGTGTGTCATAGGTGCCACCACCCAGAATCCACATTCGATCCTTGAAAACCACGTTGCCGCCAATCATGCCACGCGCGGACCAGTATGGCTCCCGAGGCGTGACCTGAGTCCATTCGGCACCATCGGTGGTCGTCCAGATGTCGCGATAGAACGCCTCGTTCGATTGGACATGATTCGGCATCGTTTGACCTCCCATCACCCAAATCTTGTCGGCGTGAGCGACCGTGTGGTGCAACGCTCGCTGACCCCACGGCGCAGCGGGAGTGATCAGCTTCCACTCCTTACCGCTGTCCGAGTTCCACACGTCGGGCTGATAATGCCCTTGATTCGAGTCGCCACCGACGATCCACATCTTGTCACGATGCACGACGCATCCCGCCGTGTGCCGACCCTCCCAATCCGTCTGGGGATCAAATTTGAGGTCTTTGAACGTATTCGGCTTTTCGAGAATCCATGCCGCGCCGTCCTGAGAACTCCAGACCTCGTTGTTGCAGATGCGGGGGAAATGTTGCTTGTCATTGGGGTTCCAGCCCCCCAGCAACCACAGGCGTCCTTTGAAAGTGAGTGCTCCCAGGCCGTCGCGAGGCGCGAAGGGCGCTGCCAATGTCACCTTGACCCACTCATATGCGGGAACGTCCGGCGCGGGAACAATGGAAAAAGCACGATCGCTCTGGGCGACCAATTTCGACGGGCTGGAGGAAACGCGCATTCGACAGTCGGGCGATGGCGTCGTGGCGGCCTGCCAAACGAACTCGCCCGTGTTGGGTGCGGTCGCAGTGATTTCCGTCCAAGCCTTGCCGTCATCCCCGCTCCATTCGATTTTCACGAGATCACGCGGGCTGACTTTCTGAGATGTCCACCGGATGCGATGCCAACTCCCGCCACTCAGGCTCTCGCCGCCGCGAGGGGACAGCAGCGTGATGGAAGCTGGGCCAGGGGGTTCGACGGTCTCCGGCACATACGCAGCGCGGCGCTCGATTTCGACCTCTGTCAGCGCTCGCTTATGGATGACTAACTCATCCATCAAGCCGTTGAACGGCCACATCCCCTTACCGATGGCACCGATGAGCAGCGGCCGGCCATTGTCAGAGGTTTCGACGGCTTCCCGCTTCACAACGCCCACTCGCACCCCATTTCGGTAGAGCGACATTTGCTGGTCGTTGATCGTGATCGCCATGTGGATCCACTCGTCCTTGTCCATCACGTCGTCGTCAGCCGTGACCAGGACTTTTCCCCCCGACTGCCGACCCATGTAGGAGACAAGCCGTGAGCCACTCATCCAGATCGCATAAGGTGAGTTCGCCGCCGTACCATTCGAGGTCTTGTCCAAGATGCCTCCGTTGCCACAGACCTTGGCCATTATCCACACCTCGATCGTCATCTCACCGCTGCCTCCCCGTTGTTTATCGAGGGGACAGAGAAGCTCATGAGTGGCAATCTCCACGACGCTTGACTTGCCATTGAATCGAATCGCTTTCTTACCCGGCCACCGGCCTTGATCCCAACCGGCGTCATGAATGGTTCCATCCAATGCGGCACCCGCTTTGGACTTGTTCTTCAAAACCGTCCCCGCGCCCTCTTGGAAGTCGTAATAAGCAATGACACTTCGATCGTCGAGCAGACGCTGGCGCTCACCATTCCATCGGTCAAACCCCGCGCTCTTGAGAGGCTCCTGCTTGGCTGTTTCATCCGCCGCCACGCGCGAACCCCGCGACGCAGGCTCATCAGCAAACCCCTGGAACGTCAGCAAGCCAAGGAGTCCAACGAATCTCAGGAGACGACGAATGGCAACACGCATGGCTGACCTGCTCTTCATTCGTCGTCTCCTTTGATTCGTTGGACTCTGCCTGTGAGCACCCAAATTCTGGCGAACGTGGCGACGGTTTTGAAACCAACGTAGCCGTCACTGCTCCGCGTGACGAGCCGAATGCTTCGCCGACGCGGTTTGGTGATTCTGCTCATCACGCGGAACGATGATGGCTACGTTGAAGCGACGATATCTACTGCATCAAAGCCTGGCGTCGCCGCAGTTCTGAGATCAAATTCGACCACCGCCGCGCCTGGCGCGGGTCGGCGATCTTCGCGAGGTTCTGCTGTGCCTCATGGAGATCGCTCGCAATTTCCTGCGACTGTTTCGTGCTGCTGCTGACAAGCTCGAAGTACCTTCGGGACAATTTCGACCCGCCGTAGAGAGGCGCGAGTTCCCGATCGATCCACGTTTGATAATCGAGCTGGGGGTTCCAGCTAAACGCTTCCAGAGCCAGATAGTTCAACTCATTCTGCGGACTGGCGGCACCGATCTGACCAATGATTTGCAGGCCCTCCGATTTGTCCGCAATCGCTCGGTGACAGGTCTGTTGGATCAAGTCGCTCACCAACGAGTAGGTGCCGCCGAAGGCCACGTCCGATTTGTCCGACTCGCCCCACCATTGGCGTTTCACATCCCAATGGCTTCCTTGATGCAAGAGACCGACCGAATGATTCGTCCCGGCCGGCGGACGAAGGCTGAGCGGCCACGAGCCGGCCGGATTCAAGATCGGATCAGCGATCATCTTGGTGTAAGTCCACTGAGTGATCGCACTCTTCGGATATTGGGCGAGAAACCTGGGAGGGTTGCTCATCAGCGCGGTGTTGTACGAGTCGTAGCAGGCATACGAGTACCACAGCTCTGGATTGATCTTTAAGCCTCGTTCAATCACCGGCACCTGTGTCGCCATCATGTCCCAGTGGTAGTTGCTGTCGTTCTCCGGCAGGGATCGCTGCGTCTTGCAGCGCTGGCAATGGCATTGAAAAAAATCCCCGTGCTCCAGATTCACACCGCCAATGTCCTTGAGCGTTGTGAAATACCACTCGGCCCCGTCACGCAGCCACTGCTGAAAGACCGGATCACTGGGACACGGCGTGCCGGGCATGTCTTTGCCATCCGCCTGCACCATCAAGCGGACTTGCGGATGCTTGGCCAGAAACGTGTTGATGTTGAAGGGATGATTGCCTCCGAAATAGAAGCCTCCATAACCCATCGTGCCGATGCCCGGCAGGATCTTCACCCCGTTGGCCTTGGCGTATCGGCTGACCGACTGAGCCGTCGCCAGTC
>CAYSHJ010000160.1:0-3204 GCA_964430385.1 uncultured Planctomycetaceae bacterium | reverse complement strand
AGGCAATTCGCAAGCCGGCAAGAATCCCGATGGCGGCTTGCGTTCGTATGCCAGCATGACCTATGCCGGCTTGAAGAGCATGATCTACGCCGGCCTGAAGAAAGACGATCCGCGCGTCAAAGCGGCGATGGAGTGGATCAGGAAGTTTTATTCGCTCGAGCAAAACCCCGGCTTGGATCAGACCGGGCTGTACTACTACTACCATACGTTCGCGAAGACGCTGGCGATTCTAGAGATCGACTTGTTCGAAGACGCCAAAGGCGCGAAGCACGATTGGCGTAAGGAACTCACCGAGCAACTCGCCAAGCGTCAAAAAGAAAACGGCAGTTGGGTGAACGGAGCCGAACGCTGGCTGGAAGGTGATCCGAACCTTGCCACCGCGTATGCCCTGATGGCGTTGCACTACTGCGATCCGAAATAATTCTGTCGATCACTTCGTTCTGGGCGTGCCATCAAATTCGACGTTCGCCGAACGCGCCTCGAGCAGGGCGTCCACCTGTTCTTTGTCCCGCAGCGCCGCGGCCAGCCAGCGGCCCCAGATCACGTAGTGCAAAACGACGATCAGGCCCATCCCGACCATCACGGCCAAAATCCACAACACGGCCGGGATCACTAGCGCGATCAAGGCCAGCAAGCTACCGGCGACCAGCAGCACCATCGTGAGCGCGGCGAAGGTTGCGGAGTTGCGCTCATCTTCCGACGGGCGATCGCTCATGCCGTGCCTCCGGCCGGCGTGCCGAAGTGTTTCTCGAGCACTTGATGCCGATGCCCGAAGCCCTCGTCCAACGACTCGCGGATTTTTCGTTCGTTGACGATCAGCCCCAACACACCTCCCGGCGGAGCGAACACGATGCGGTCAACAACGATCACGCCGCGCCGCGTCGGTTCGAAGACGTGTTCGTGCTCCCAGGCACCCATCGGGCCGACGACTTGTCGTTCCACAAAGCGCCGCGGCGAGTCCCACTCGGTGACAGCATGCGTCGCCGAACGTACGACGCCGTACGCCTGTATGCGAAACTCCATGCGTGCCCCCAGCAACAGCCGCTCCGGAGCCGCGTCAAAAACCAACTGCAGTTGCGATGGACTGATCGCGCGGATGTTCGTCGGTTGAATCAAGAAGTCAAACGCCTCTTCCAGTGAGCAGCACAACTCGACCTGGGCTTCGAACACGGGCATGAACGGACTCCCTGTTGAGCGGAAGATAGTCGAAGGCTTGTCGGTTGTCAGTTGTCGGTAGACGAACGAACTCCATAGAAGGTGCGTGCGTCAGAAAAGTAGGTAACAACGTTGCGATCGATGAAACGCTGCGGATTTTGCGTTTTCCTATTCGTCGTCTCCCTAAATTCGTTGGGACTGTTCGCTTCTCGCACTGGCTCAGTCCCAACGAATTTTGGGGAGACGACGAATGGAGGGAGCAACGTTTTCGCTTCGCATGAGTTCACGGCAAATTCTCGACGTACTTTTCTGACGCACGCACCCATAGAAGTAGGGCGTTCGACGGCCACTGACATCTGACAACCAACCACTGACAATGAACCACTGACCCATGCGATTCGATCCCGACCTTCTTTGCCGTTGCTGGTTTCTCGCCGGGCCGACGGCGTGCGGCAAGAGCGACGTCGGCGTCGAACTGGCGGAGCGAATGACCGCTCGACTCAATGGCGCAGGCGAGATCGTGTCGCTCGATTCGATGACGTTATACCGCCGCATGGACATCGGCACGGCAAAGCCATCGGCCGAGCATTGTCGCCGCGTGCCGCATCATGTGTTCGATATCCTCGAACCGTCGCAGGAATTCAGCGTCGCCGAATATCTCGCGGCGGCGGAGCGAGCCTGTTTCGAGATCGTGTCGCGCGGGAACATTCCGCTGTTCGTCGGCGGCACGGGGCTGTATTTGCGGAGTCTGCTACGCGGCGTCTTTGAAGGCCCGGCCGCGGACGACGAACTACGTCAACGCTTGGAAGCGGACGCCGCTGTGCAAGGCGCGGCTGCGCTGTATGAGAGACTGCGAGAACTCGACACGCCGACGGCCGAGCGTTTGCATCCCAACGACATCCGGCGCGTCGTGCGCGCACTCGAAGTGATCGAATTGACTGGTCAGCCGCTGTCCACTCAACACCGCGAGGAACCGTTGCCACTGGACCAGCGACCGGCGAACGTCTACTGGCTGGCTCCGCCGCGCGAGTGGCTGTATCGCCGCATCAACGACCGCGTCGACGCCATGATGGCGGGAGGCTGGATCGACGAAGTGCGGTCGTTGTTGAACGAGCCTCAACCGCTCAGCCAAACGGCAGGCCAAGCCCTGGGCTACAAGGAACTCATCGAGCACCTACAAGGCCGGCTGACTTTGTCGGACACCGTGACGCTGATTCAAACGCGAACCCGCCAATTCGCAAAACGGCAACACACTTGGTTCCGAAATCTGGAAGAATGCGTCGCCGTGCCGATCAGCGGCGACGAGTCTGCGACGGAACTTGCTGAGCAGTTACTCGCGCGGCAAGTGAGTTCGTCGTCATCCAATTTGGAACGTGAGACGATGCAATGAGTGGCCAAATGAGGCGTAGGAGATTCAGAGTCCGGAGAAGCAATGTTGTGTTTTTCACCGTGGAAGTATCGCGGCTCTCATTCATCCAAGAGCCGCACAAAGCGAATCGCGTCCTCGAGGATCGTGTAGGCCAGCCAACGGCCGTCGGTGGTGAATCGGACGATGTCGGCTGGCTGACGATGGAGCGTGGGGAATTCGAGCAGATACTGTCCGGTCTGAACGTGCCAAAGTTTGACGCATTCATCCGATCCGGCGGTGAGCAGGCGCCGGCCATCGGGTGAAAAGGAGAGATAGCGAATATCGCCGCGGTGTCCGAACAAGGCATGAACGCGCCGGCCAGAGTGCGTGTCGTAGATTTCGACAACCCGATCCGCGGCAACGGCCAGCAACTGGCCGTCCGGCGAGATGGCCTGGGATCGATAGTCGACCGATGGACTGGGAGCGATCGTTCGCAGCGTGCCGGACGGCCAATCGACCAAGTGCAAGACCCGATGTGGCTCTGCGGCGCGAAACAGGTCGTAGGCGAGCACTTCACCGTTTGGTGAGAACATCGCATGAAAGCAGGCCGGCGCATCGAAATGGCGCGAAGGTTGTCCGGTTTGAGTATCAATAAGTTCGATTCTGCCTTCAAAATGGTTGGCCAACGCCAGCCAGCGTCC
>CAYSHJ010000159.1:0-17784 GCA_964430385.1 uncultured Planctomycetaceae bacterium | reverse complement strand
CTCCGCCGATGAACTCGCCAAACGCAAAGCCGCCTGGACCGCTCCGCCACTCAAGCACACGCGCGGCACGCTCTACAAATACATCAAGAATGTGAAAACGGCGTCGGAAGGGTGCGTAACGGATGAATGAGACGAAACCATTGCCAAAACTCTGAATCGCGACTCATGGAGAGAGTTCACTCGGCAAGTCGCCGAGTCGGGAGTGTCGCTGCACCAAGTGGAGCAAAAAACACAGGGGGCCGTCTTGCAAATCGGGACGTTGAACATCGATCGATTTCTTAAGCAGCAGTGGCATGCCACCAGACGGTTCCAGTTGCCAGAAGTCGCTTCGGCCAGTAATTTCTTGTTCCCTGCGAGCCGTCGTCTGGAGTTCGTGGGCCGGCAGGGTTTCATCCGCCGGTGAAGGATTTCTCTTCCTTTCCCCTCAGGAGTGAGCATCGTGGCCAAAGAAAAAAACAGTGACGCCCCCAAGATCGATCCCGACACCGCCCCGGAAATGCCAGCACTGTTACCAACTCCGGCAGCTCAACCGCCGCAGCAAACCCTCACGGTTGACGACCGTCACTCGACCGCGAGCTACGCGAATTTCTGCCGCGTTTCGAGCACGCCGGAAGAATTGATCCTCGATTTGGGCCTTAATCCCAATCCTTTCGCTCAGGGTGGCATCACGATTCACGTCGGTCAGCGAATCATCATGAACCATTTCACGGCCAAGCGACTGTTGCAAGCACTCGCCGTGACGTTGCAACGCCACGAACAAGCATTCGGCACTTTGGAGACAGACGTCGTCCGCCGCTTGCGCCCGAGTGCTTGAATCGTCGAGTCATGTCGCTAAAAACAGTCCGTATTGGTACGCATGACACGTCGGAGTCCCGCTGAGATCCCGTCTCGGCGGACATTGAGGCCTTGTTGTCCCCAGCGTTCTCACACCGATGCGATCACAACTCGATTGAGGATGGCTCGTATGAGCGAAACCCTGCCTGATCCTGATAGCGAAGAATCCTTGAATAACGAGGAATCTGCCACTTCGCAGAGCCGCGATGTTGTCAGCCAAGAGGTGCAGAACACGCACATCGGGGCTCTTGTTCCGGAGGGGGTCGCCCCGGGCGTCTTCACGACGGGTGCCGTCGTGCTCAACGGATCTCACGAGTTCATCATTGACTTCCTGCTGCGCATGTCGAAGCCTCAGCAAGTCGCCGCTCGTATCGTTCTCCCGCCCGGAGTGGTTCCCCGGTTCATCGCGGCCCTGCGCGAGAACCTGAAAAACTACGAGCAGCGATTCGGTTCGCCCGCCATGCCCGGAACGCCGACTCACCCACTGTGTCCACCGGCGACCGCAATGGCCTTTCAGCAGCAGCTACAGCAACCGCCTCAACAGGGAAGCGCTCAAGAGCTTTACGAGCAGCTCAAAATCAAAGATTCCGACCTGTGCGGAGCCTATGCCAACGCCGTGATGATCGGACACTCGGCGACGGAATTTCTCTTTGATTTTATTACGACGTTCTTCCCCCGTTCCGTCGTTTCGGCCCGCGTCTACATGGCGGCCCCCAACGTACCACGGCTACTGGAATCGCTGATCCACTCCTTCGAACAATTCCAGCGCAAAGTTCTCGGCCAACAACCGCGTCCCCAGCCGCAAAAGCCGTTGGACGACCTCCTGTAGCCACCAAGGCGTGTTCGCCGCGAGAAATTATCGACCGACAACTTTTCGACGACTCGTGGAGATGCGTACGTCCGTCCAGGTAAATTCCGTCGATGGCCTTCCGCCAAACTGATCCTCAGATCGACACTTGCCCAACACGCCGGAATTGGGTTTGGTTCGGACTCCAACTCGTCTTGCGGCTGATCTTCGCCGTCTGGCTTCAATATCGAGCACGCGGCAACGAACAACTCGCTGGCCATCGGGGCATGCTGTTCGTCATTAACCATCAAAGCTTTCTCGACCCTCTCTTGATTGGCCTCCCATTGCGTCGACCGGTGAGTTTTTTGGCCCGAGATTCTCTCTTCAGAGTCCCGCTGGTCGGTTGGGTTTTGCGGCACACGTATGTGCTGCCGATCAACCGCGAGTCTGCCTCCGCCGCCACAATCCGCCAGGTTCTTGCTCGCTTGCGGTCCGGCTGCTGGGTCGGCATTTTTCCCGAAGGAACTCGAAGCTGTGATGGTCGACTCGGAGAACTGAAACCGGGATTTCTCGCATTACTGCGAAGAGCCGATGTTCCGGTTTGCCCAGTCGGAATTGCGGGAGCTCACGCCGCATTGGGACGCGGGAAGAGATTACTGCATCGAGGCTCGGTCCGGGTTGTGTTCGGAACAC
Organism: uncultured Planctomycetaceae bacterium; assembly: GCA_964430385.1. Classification (GTDB taxonomy): domain Bacteria; phylum Planctomycetota; class Planctomycetia; order Planctomycetales; family Planctomycetaceae; genus CAYSHJ01. The sequence continues at coordinate 15,470 of CAYSHJ010000159.1, read as the reverse complement.
CGTTGATGTCTGCGGAAGTTCATCGCGAGCTTGATCGAGGTGAAGAGGTGGTACTCAAACTGATTCGAGAACGTCTCGAGATATGCCTGACGGAAGCAGTCCAATGGCGAGAATCTCATTGACAAAACACCGCCGAAGAAGTTCTTTCAATGGGATCCTGGTTCGTTGACAAAAAGAAAAAGGCTACTAACATCTTCCCTTCCCAATCGTCAGCACCTCATTTGAGTGGCTGCGGAATGGTGGTATTGTGGGGCGTCAATTGAAGTTGGGACGAATCAAACAACGGTCGTCAGTATGAGCCAAGAGCGAATCCGCATTCGAATGGAAGCCTACGACCACTCAGTGCTGGATCAATCAGCAACCGAGATTGTTGATACAGCCAAGCGCACGGGTGCCGATGTCCGAGGTCCCATTCCGTTGCCGACACGAATTGAGCGCTACACCGTGTTGCGAAGTCCTCACATCGACAAGAAGTCTCGTGAACAGTTCGAAATTCGCACACACAAGCGGCTCATCGACATCGTTCAACCGACTGGGAAAACAATCGACGCCTTAAATCGGCTGTCGCTTCCGGCGGGGGTCGATATCAAGATCAAGGCGGCCTCGTTGCATGGATAGCCGTGTTGCCGCGATGACTCGACGGGCGGGCTCCAGTTTGACTTTTGCGTGATCGCGGTGAGGGGACAATGTTGCTGCTCGGTCGAAAAATCGGGATGACACAAGCCGTGGCCGAAGACGGAAGGGCCGTCCCGGTGACGCTCGTCCAGGCGGGTCCTTGTTGGGTCCTTCGCATTAAGACGCCAGAAACCGACGGTTACCGAGCCCTTCAAATTGGTTTTGAAGAGAATCCGCGGCGATTGGCGTCACGTGCTGAGCGCGGCCAGGTTGCCGAGCTCGATTTGTCTTCGAGGTCGCGGGCTCGACGTAAAAATGCCGGGGCATCATCTCGACTGGGCTGTGAGCCACCCCGCATCGTGCGGGAGATTCGCCTTTCAGGCGAGCAGCCAGATTATGCGGCCGGTAGTTTGCTGACAGTTGAGTTGTTCGCGAACAAGAAGTATGTGGATGTCGTTGGCCTCTCGAAAGGACGTGGTTTCACCGGAGCTATGAAGCGGCACAATTTTTCCGGTCAGTGTGCAAGCCACGGAGTCAAGCAGGTCCATCGACATCCTGGTTCGACGGGACAGAACACCGATCCCTCGCGCGTCTTTAAGGGTGCGAAGATGTCGGGCCAATATGGCTGTGAACGCGTGACGGTAAGAAATCTCGCACTGTTTTCTATTGATCATTCTAAGAACCTCCTGCTCATCCGGGGTGCGGTCCCTGGGCCAAATGGTGGTTTGCTTGTTGTTCGGTTCCCTAAAGAACCACCAAGAAGTGCCCTCTAATTTGTAAGTATTTGTCGCTCCGTTGATGACTTGTTTCCTAGGCGTAGGTAATGGCTTCCCTGGACATCAAAAATGCAACCGGTGAATGCGTTGGTGCATTCGAGTTCGACTCGTCAGTGCTCGAGTCTCGTATCAGTCCGTGTCTTCTTCGAGATGCTTTTTTAGCGTATGAGGCATCTGCCCGGCGTGGCACTGTGTCAGTGAAAACAAAGGCTGAAATCAAGGGCAGCAAGGCGAAATTGTTTCGCCAAAAGGGGACCGGTCGAGCGCGTGCGGGCCAGAAGCGGACCCCGATCCGACGAGGCGGCGGAAATGCATTTGGGCGAACGACAAAGGACTGGCGAATCCGCATTCCGAGAAAAGCATTACGAACAGCCACTCGAATGGCCTTGCTGGGAAAACTAAGGGATGGTGAGGTAATCCTCCTCGACCAACTCAAGCTGCCGCATCCTCGGACGAAGGACGTTGCGCAGATATTGAAGCGTCTCGAGGTGGGTGATCGTAGCTGTCTCTTGGTAATTGCCGAACATGATCGAACTCTCTGTCTTGCAACACGCAATATCCCGAAAGTCGCGCTGACCACTGCCGGCTGTTTGAACTCACATGACGTGATCAAGCACCGACTCGTGGTGATGACGCGAGAGGCCCTAGATCTTTGGATGCCGCGACTTACTGCCTAGCTTACGGATATTTTTGTTATGAATCACGCTGGAGGTCTTGAGACTTATCAGGTTCTCTTGGGCACGTTAGTGACTGAAAAGTCGACGTATCAACGTGCGCGATTGAACAAGTTCAGTTTTCGTGTGCCAGTCACGGCGACTAAGCCGCTTATTAAGCGAGCGGTGCAAGAGGCATTCGGTGTGAAGGTTATTTCTGTGACGACTCAGTATGTGAAAGAGGCATCTCGGCGGTATCGCACGCATCGTGGGAAGACATCGTGCTGGAAAAAAGCCGTTGTCACTTTGCCTAAGGATGAGACGCTTCCGGTTTAGTCCGAACGCAAGGTGAACCCAAATGGCGATTCGTCAATACAACCCAACTAGTGCGGGACGACGTTCGGGAAGCGTCATAATTTTCGACGACCTCTCTTCGAATCCCGAACAACCAAAGTCGCTGCTGTCGCCACACCGCAAGCGTGGCGGTCGAAACAATCAGGGGCGGATAACTGCTCGTCATCGTGGTGGTGGCCACAAGCGTAATTATCGTTTGATAGACTTTCAGAGAGGTAAAGACAGTCGCGTCGCAGTTATTTCGTCGATCCAGTACGATCCTTGTCGGTCTGCCCGTATCGCGTTGCTGAAGTATGATGACGGAGAAAAGAAGTATATCTTGGCTCCGGATGGGGTCAAAGTTGGCGAAAAACTTTGCAGTGGGCCGAATGCCGAGCCGGCTGTCGGTAACAGTATGACTTTAGATCGTATCCCGCTTGGCATGACGATTCATAGTATTGAAATGGTTCCCGGGGGAGGCGCTAAACTGTGCCGCGCTGCGGGTGCCGGTGCCGTTCTAAACGCAAGGGAGAAGAGTTGGGCCCAGATTACGCTGCCATCAGGCGAAGTCAGGCGAATTCCGGTGGGCTGTAAAGCGACCATTGGGCGCGTTGGAAATGTCGAACACAATACAGTCCGAATTGGCAAGGCTGGTCGATCAAGGTGGAAAGGGGTACGGCCGTATGTTCGCGGCGTCGCAATGAACCCCGTTGCACATCCAATGGGTGGCGGTGAGGGCCGTACATCCGGAGGTCGGCATCCATGCAGCCCCAGTGGTAAGCTCGCAAAGGGTGGGAAAACGAGAAAGCCCCGCAAGCCGTCGTCAGCCGCGATACTACGTCGACGCAGCTCTCGCCGGTATGGTCAGCAGGTTGTGCGATGATCGGTAGCGTCTTAAGAACCATCTATTTTACGAGGTGTCTCGATGGGTAGGTCGCAGAAGAAAGGGCCATACATCGACCCAAGAGTGATGAAGAAAATCACGCGTGCCGAGATCTCCGGGCGGCACGAGCCAATCAAGACTTGGGCACGTCGCTCGACAATTTCGCCGGAGTTCGTCGGGCATACCTTCTTAGTTCATAATGGAAAACTACACATCTCTTTGTACGTGACCGACGAAATGGTCGGTCACAAATTGGGCGAGTTTGCTCCAACGCGGACGTTCCGCGGGCACGGTGCCAGGGGTAAGAAATAGCAATCTGCCGCAGTGGGAGGAAGGGGATGGCGCAGATTCGTAGTGTTGTAAGATTCGCGCGCGCATCGAGTACGAAACTGACGCGAACGGCGGATATCGTCCGCGGTAGGACGGTCCGAAATGCGCTTGTGGATTTGCAATACCTTCCCAATCGTGGCGCGAAACTTTTTCGAAAATGTATTCTGTCTCTGGTAGCGAACGCCGAAGACCGTGGTGTAAGAAATGTCGATAACCTCGTTTTGACTCAAGTCCAGGTGGGGACTGGTCCAATTCTGAGACGCATTCAGCCAAAGTCTCGTGGACAAGCATTCGTTATCCGGAAACGATTGTGTCATATTTTCGTGAGTATTGATGTCCCTGAACTGTAAGGTATCCGCGTATTTAGACGTATCATAAAGGGTACAGCATATGGGACAGAAAGTACGCCCGAATGGCTTTCGGCTAGGAATTATTGAAGGATGGAAGAGCCGTTGGTACGCATCGAAAAAGGAATTTGGCAGTCTATTGCATGAGGATTGCCGATTGCGGGACTATATTCGCAAGAAGTATCAGTACTCTGGAATTCCGCGAATTGAAATTGAGAGAACTCGAGATCAAGTTGTTTTGCAATTGTTCACGGCTCGCCCGGGGATCATCATAGGGCGGAAGGGACAAGAGGTTGACAAACTCAAGACCGAGCTTGAGGAGCTTACTGGTCGACGGATGGATTTGAAGATTATTGAGGTAGGTAATCCGAACCGTAACGCGACTCTCGTTGCCGAGGATATTGCACAGCAACTTGTTAAGCGAACGAGTTTCCGCCGAGCGATGAAGAAGTCACTTGACGCCGTGATGGAAGCGGGGGCCTTGGGAGTTAAACTGCAACTGTCTGGTAGGCTGGGCGGCGCAGAGATGTCGCGTACGGAAAAGGCGATTCGCGGATCGATACCTCTCTCGACGATTTTGCGATGTATCGATTACGGTTTCGCTATTGCAAAGACAGGCCAGGGTATTATTGGTGTCAAAGTTTGGATTGACAACGGACCATTCAACGACGGAGTGAACCGAGATGGCACTCATGCCGAAGCGGGTCAAACACCGCAAAAGCCAAAGAGGACGCATAAAAGGTAATGCAAATCGTGGTAGCCGCGTCGCATTTGGAGATTGGGCACTTCAATCTTTAGATCCGGGCCACATCAAAGCGACCACGATAGAAGCGTGCCGTGTTGCGGCAAACCAATATATACGCGGCGAGGGGAAGTTGTACATTCGCATCTTTCCTTCAAAGTCAGTTACTGCTCGTCCGCTTGAGACGCGCATGGGTAAGGGGAAGGGTGAGCCTGCCCACTGGGTAGCGGTTGTTAAGCCAGGGACTGTCCTTTTCGAAATTGGTGGAGTGTCGCATGACGCTGCATGTGAGTGCTTTACGCGCGTGGCGCATAAATTGCCGATTCGTGTTTGCCTTCTAGGGCGAGCTACCAATTAGATGGGCCGTTCAGGGGGGCGCTGTGATGCGGGCGAATGACTTACTTCGGCTAAGTGCTGAGCAGTTGCAGCAGACGCGACGTACGCTCGAGATGGATTTGTTGCGGAGTCTGAGCGCGTCCGCATCGGCAGGTGGTGTTGGCCAGAATCGACGCGCCCTACGTAAGGATCTCGCTCGTGTCTTGTCATTGCTGCGAACCACGCGCTGACTATTTATTTTGCGTTTGGTGGAGGATAAAATGAAGCGCAGGGTTATCGGTCGAGTGACTTCCGATCGCATGCAAAAGACCATCCGTGTGACCGTGGCGCGGCGAGTACAAGATCGTGTGACGGGAAAGTTTATACGTCGGCAGATCGTTTGCCTTGCCCATGACGAGACGAACGAGGCCAAAGTTTCAGATCTGGTGGAAATCGTTGAGTCACGGCCGCTCTCGAGACACAAGCGCTGGGAGCTTGTGCGAGTGATGTCGACGGCAGATGCGGCAAAGTGAATTGGGGTTGCTGCAAATACGATTTGACCACAGGAATAACTTCGCCATGATTCAGATGCAGACCATCGTAGACATCGCCGACAACACAGGCGCCAAATCAGCACGTTGCATCAAGGTGCTGGGCGGCACCCGTCGTCGTACCGCAAGTATTGGTGACATCATTGTGGTGAGCATTCAGAAGGCGCTACCTGGCGGCGGAGTTAAGAGGGGTACCGTCGCGAAAGCCGTTGTGGTCCGCATTCGGAAAAAGCAGCGTCGTGAGGATGGTGGATACGTTAGTTTCGATAGGAATGCTGCGGTGCTGATTGACAACGAAGGTAATCCTCGCGGTACACGTATATTTGGAGCGGTGGCCCGGGAGTTGCGCGAGCGTCGTTTTATGAAAATCGTGAGCCTTGCGGCGGAAGTTGTCTAGGTGAATCATGAGACTTCGGCGCGACGATAAAGTTGTCGTTCTAACTGGCAACTGGCGCGGCCAAGGCCCCGCTCAGATTGTCTCGATCGACCGGCGTTCGGGGACAGCGATCGTCGAGGGTATCGGTCGCGCTACCAAGCATGTTAAGCGAGGTAACGCGAAGAGTCCGCAAGGTGGTCGCGTCACAATTCCAGTCGCGTTGAGACTTGCAAATCTCGCGATGTTTTGCGGACGATGCAATCGAGTTGCACGTGTCAAGGTACAGATTGTTGATGGAGCTAAACACCGAGTTTGTGGTCGGTGTTTGAATGTTATTTAGCGGTTTTTTTCGTTTCGGTAAAGATGATGGCACGGCTAAAGAAATTTTATAGCGATGTCGTAGTCCCCAAACTTGCTCAAGAGCTTGGAGTGGCGAACCGTCACGCCATTCCAAAGCTTAGCAAGGTCGTTCTGAGCATGGGAATGGGTAAAGCGGTGCAGGAGCGTAAGCGCCTAGATGAGGCAATGTTGCACCTCAGCATGATAACCGGACAAAAACCATATATTACTCGCTCGCGGATTGCAGTTTCCGCGTTCCGTCTTCGCGTTGGTATGGAAATTGGTTGCTGTGTGACGTTGCGCGGAGTCAATATGTACGAATTCCTAGACCGTCTGATCACGCTGGCGCTCCCGCGCGTTCGAGATTTTCGCGGACTAAATCCGAATTCATTTGACGGACACGGCAACTATTCAATGGGGTTGATCGAACAACTAGTGTTTCCCGAGATTCCAGCAGACAAAGTACAATTCACTCAAGGAATGAATGTCACCTTTGTGACAACCGCGGATAGTGATAAGGATGGCCGACTGTTACTCGCGGAACTGGGTCTTCCTTTCCGGGCCTGACAGTCAATTGGTCCATATAGAAGGTTTCAAAGATGGCAACTAAAGCAAGGATTGCAAAGGCTAAGCGAGTCCCTAAGTTTAAAGTTCGCTTAGAGCGCCGTTGCCAGATTTGTGGTCGAAACCGTGCTGTTTATCAGAAGTTTCAGCTATGTCGGATTTGTTTTCGCAATTTGAGTCTTGACGGAATGATTCCTGGTGTCAGGAAGGCGAGTTGGTAGGTACGGGTTGAGGGCGTTTTCAGATGTTTACAGACCCCGTGGCGGATTTTGCGACACGAATGCGGAATTGCTTGTCGATCGAGGCGGCGCATGTCGATGTGGCCGATTCAACATTAAAGAGAGAGATTGCCGCAACCTTGCAACGTGAAGGATTTATTTGGGATTACGAATGCGTTGCGAATGCATGTGGGTCGTTCTCGATGTTGCGGATGAATCTCAAATATGGGCCTAGCGGCGAGCGGGTTGTTCGTAGCATCAAAAGAGTAAGTTCCCCAGGGCGGCGGATCTACTACGGATTCCAACGCTTGCCGAAGGTGCTTGGTGGATTAGGTATTTTGGTGATTTCGACGAACCAAGGAGTGCTTAGCAGTCGTGAGGCTGCGTCGCGGCGATTAGGCGGCGAAGCATTGCTGGAGGTTTGGTAAGCTGGGGTGAAACGATGTCGCGAGTTGGAAATAGGGCTGTTCAGATTCCGAATGGAATTCATTTTGACTTCCAGAATGGACAGGTGGTCGTGGTTGGACCCCGCGGAAAATTGGAGCTAACAATTCCAGATGAGTTGAGTGTCAAAATGGACGCGCGGGTCGTTCATGTTGAAGTATCCAGCGATGATCGTAGAGGCCGCGCGCTCCACGGTCTGTATCGTACTCTGATCGTAAATCTGATCGTTGGCGTAGAACATGGTTTCGAGAAACGTCTTGAGCTCAGTGGCGTCGGGTATCAGTGCGCCGTGAAAGGTAAACAGTTGGAGTTATCTGTTGGATTCTCTAAGCCGGTGGTGTTTGAAATCCCTTCAGGAATTACGTGCGTGCCCACAGATAGTACACACCTAGTGGTTTCGGGTATCGACAAACAAGCTGTTGGACAGTTTGCAGCTAGAGTTCACAAAGCTCGAACTCCGGACCCGTACAAGGCAAAAGGGGTCAGATACCAGGGTGAGGTCATTCGCCGGAAGGCTGGCAAGGCCTTTGGAAGTAGCGGATAGTCGTTTTTACTTTCGAAGTGTCTTTTCTTGTTCCTGACTACTTGTTCCTGATTATCTGTGTAGAGAGTGGCTCTATGTCAAAGTTGCGGTCCATACATCGGCAACGGCAGCGACGGATGTGGTCGGTTCGTAATAAAATACGGAGGTGCGGCTCGGGACGTCTACGTCTTTCGGTCTTTCGCAGCAATAGGCATATTTATGCGCAAGTGATTGATGACTTGCGTAGTATTACGGTCGTAGCTGCGAGTACCTGTGAACCCCTTTCAGGCGTGCAACGAGCGGGCGGAGGAGGACTTGAGTCCGCCGAACTTGTTGGTGCTCGGTTGGCAAAAAGGTGCCTTGAATTGGGGGTCTCAAGCGTGGTCTTTGACCGAGGTTGTTACAAGTTTCATGGTCGTGTGGCCGCAATCGCGGAAGGTGCACGTCGCGCAGGGCTGAGTTTTTGAAGTTTCAACGAGGGCAGGATTGTGGGCGACTCCCGGACAGAGCAAATTGAGAACGTTCTCCAAATTCGCAGGTGTGCATGTGTAGTCAAGGGAGGGCGACGATTTAGTTTTACTGGACTTGTCGTCATTGGTGACGGCCACGGAACTGTGGCGTGGGGATACGGAAAAGGATCCGAGGTGCCAATCGCCGTCGAGAAGGCGACGCGCGCATCCGAGCGAAATCGGATAACGGTATCGCTTGTCCACCAGACGCTTCCACACCGCGTCGTGGGGCATTTTGGCGCCTCAAAAGTGTTGTTGCTGCCTGCGAGTCCAGGGACGGGAATTATCGCCGGCGGCGTTGTGCGGTCGGTTTTGAAATGCGTTGGGATCACTGACGTTTTGACGAAAAGTTTCGGCTCGAACTGCCCATTGACATTGGTTAAGGCTGTGTTTGACGGACTTTGCCAACTCCGAATGCGTCAAGATGTGGCAAGGTTGCGTGGGATAGAACTTTAGTAGCGCGTCGGAGAGACACACATGCATGCATTGGAGATTTTTAAGGCAGCAAAACGGAAAGGCCCAAGGCGAAAGCGCATCGGACGTGGTATTGGAAGTGGCCACGGAAAGACCGCTGGTCGCGGTCACAAGGGGGCAGGCTCACGTTCCGGAACGAAGTTACGACTTGCACATGAGGGTGGACAAATGCCTTTGTTTCGCCGACTCGCCAAACGCGGATTCTCAGCGGAAAGAAACTCGAACCGCAAAAGCGTTTCAGTTGTAAACGTCGGAGATCTTAACAATTTGAACGCAAATATGCTGACCGTGACATTGGCTGACTTAATAAGCGGTGGCTTAATCCCCCGACGGACGCGAATGACACGTGTTCTCGGTCGTGGTACTTTGACGCGCGGACTTGTTGTCGAGGCCCATTATTTTTCGAACGCAGCGGCTGAAAAGATCATTGGGGCGGGAGGGACCGTCGTGTTAGCACAGGTAAAATCTTAGTTGCTGCCGCCAATGATTCCGTTCAAAGTACAAAGTAGATACACATTTCTTTAACTCGCGGTCTCGTACTCCTCGCTTGTGAAACGCTATGCTTCAGAAGATCAGAACCATCTGTGCGATACCTGATCTACGACGCAAGCTGTTATTGACAGCGCTATTGCTTGCCATTTACCGAATGGGGTTCTGGATACCATTACCGGTCGTTAACCAGGAGCTTGTCCAAAGCAATATCCAAAAAATCCAGGGTGGGCTTGGTGGCGGCCTTGGTCAGATTCTGCAGACTGCCTCGCTTTTCTCGGCATCACAAGTCGGATACAACACGATTTTCGGTCTTGGCATCATGCCGTATATTTCTTGTTCAATCGTGTTTCAACTTCTAGCCACCGTGTACCCACCGCTGGAGCGGATGCAGAAAGAAGGCGAATCCGGACGTAGACGTCTCAATGAATTGACGCGACAGGCCACCGTCGTTGTGAGCCTGCTACAAAGTTTCGCCTGGGTCAGAGCAATGTCGTACGGAAGCGTCGCAGGCCCTGGTATGCTTCTGTCGGATTTTGACTCGACGCTATTTCACGTCGCAACCGCAGTCATGATGACGGCTGGTACACTGTTTTTGATGTGGATTGGGGAACAGATCGATGCATTTGGCGTCGGGAACGGCATCAGCCTATTGATAATGGCTGGCATTATGGCACAGATGCCGGGAGCGGTTTTTGAGTTGCTTAGCCCGTTGTTGAAACGGGGCATGGCCATCGGATCCGATAATGGAGTCGACCGATTACTGCTACTACTCGCCTTGTTTGTAGCCATCGTGTTGACGGTGGTCTTTGTGACGCAAGCGCAACGAAGGATTCCCGTCCAAAGTGCGAAACATGTCCGCGGTCGGCGCATCTTTGGAGGTGCTGAACACTTTTTGCCGATAAGATTGAATCAATCAGGAGTTATGCCAATCATTTTCGCGTCCAGTCTACTCATGATTCCAAGCTATTTATATCACCAATTGCTGGCAACTCTTACAGTTCCCTATTTTAACGAGGTGGTGACACTGCCCGCAATTTACTATTTAAGTTATGCTGGACTCATCTTTTTTTTCTCCTACTTCTGGGCGGCGGTTACATTCAACCCGAAAGAGATCGCCGTCAACCTTAAGGATTATGGTAGCTTCATTCCCGGATATCGTCCCGGAACCCGAACATCGGTATATCTTGAAGAGGTGGTGGTACGGATAACGTTTGTTGGTGCGGTTTTTCTCAGTCTTTTAGCGATATTGCCAAGCGTCATCGCTACCGTGGTCAATGTTCCGATGTTGATCGCTAGTTTTTATGGTGGAACTGGTCTTCTAATCGTCGTCTCGGTGTCCATCGATTTGATTCAACGTATCGACAGTCATTTGTTGGTCCGTAACCAACCGAGTTTAATTGACGCGTGAACAGACGTAGGAAATATCATGAAAGTACGTTCCAGTATCCGGCGGATTTGTGAAGGCTGCAAGATAGTGCGGCGTAGCGGCCGAATGTACGTCGTCTGCCGTCTCGATCCCCGCCATAAACAACGACAAGGTTAAGGGTGTAAAATGCCGCGAATTCAAGGCGTGGATCTCCCGAATGATAAATGGCTCTGCGTATCGCTCTCGTATCTCTTTGGTGTCGGTAAGCCAGTCGCGCTGCGATTGTGTCATCAATTGGCGCTCGACCCGTGTATCAAAGCCGGTGAGCTCCCGGAAGACACCATTGGAAAAATTAATGGCTATCTGGACAAGGGGGTATTGGTCGAGGGTCAGCTACGTCGGAGTATACAACAGGACATCCTGCGATTAAAGGACATTAAGTCTTATCGCGGAAGTCGCCACAGGCGTAATCTGCCAGTGCGCGGGCAACGCACTAGGACAAACGCACGTACTCGAAAAGGAGTCAAGAAGACCGTCGCGGGGAAAAAGGGAGTTAAGGATATGAAGCACTAGACGTCGTGTTGTAACATCGCCGTGTTTTAGAGGGGGATTGGCGTGGCAGGTGCGAAAAAGAAGACTAGAAGACATGTAAATAAGGCAGTGGCCTATATTAAGGCCACATTCAACAATACTATTGTCACCGTGACAGATCCGACGGGTGATGTTCTCTGTTGGGCCACAGCGGGCACGGCTGGTTTCAAGGGCAGCCGAAAAAGTACGCCATTCGCCGCCCAGCGGGCTGCGGAGATCTGTGCCGAGCGTGCGGCGAAATTTGGCGTACGGGAGTTGGATGTGAGAGTGAATGGCCCCGGCTCGGGTAGGGAGAGTGCGATTACTGGTTTGCAGAACTCGGGTATCGTCATTCGGACGATTGAGGATGTCACGCCGTTACCGCATAACGGTTGCCGCCCGCCAAAGAAGCGGCGAGTGTAGTGGAATTGTGCGTGGTCTATTTGTGTTTAACGTGTTGATCTGCCACGGTCGATTGTCGGAGAAGTGGGATGCGCATTCGTTGGCGAGGACTTGAGTTGCCTAGTAAGGTACTATTAGTGCCTGCAACGGCAACGTTGAATTACGGAATGTTTATTGCCGAACCGTTTGAACGCGGTTTTGGTGCCACTATCGGAAACAGTCTTCGTCGGATCATGTTGTCAAGTTTAGAGGGGAGCTCGATTACGCGAGCAAAGATTCAGGGCGTACAGCATGAGTTCACGACGATTCCGGGCGTTGTTGAGGATGTCACGGACGTATGTCTCAATATTAAGTCAATTGTCGTCAAAAACCACAGTTCCAGCGCCAAGGTCGTGCGGTTGGAGAAGCACCAGCGAGGCGTTGTGACGGCGAGTGACATCATTCTTGGTGATCAAGTAGATGTGCTTAATAAAGGTTTAATTATCGCGACGATGACCGATGACGTTCCGTTGAGCATTGAATTGACGGTCGAGAATGGGCGGGGGTATATTCCAGCATTGGATTATCATGCTGCCCATGATGAAGAGCCGGGGGTGCTATTACTGGATGCGATTTTTTCACCGGTTGTTCGTGTGAGATATAAGATCGAGGATACTCGGGTTGGTCAGCGGACGAACTATGACCGTTTAATTTTGGAAGTTTGGACGAATGGTACCATTAGCGCTGAAATGGCGGTTGTCGAAGCCGCGAAGATTTTGCGAAAACATTTGACTCCATTCGTATCGTTTCGTGAAAGTGGGCCGGTGATTAGTCCTGAAAGCGGACTTCGCGGAATGATGGACGCCACTGGTTATGCGCCTGTGGATTTGGAGTTGGAGGAGAAACTGAACCAGAGTCTTGCGGAATTGAACCTTTCCGTGCGTGCCACGAATTGTCTGGAGTCAGAAGGCGTGAACACCATTCGGGATTTAGTGACTCGCAGTGAGGACCAGTTGTTGCAGGTGAGGAACTTCGGAGAGACTACGCTCGTTGAGGTGAGGGAGCGATTGGCGGTGATTGGCCTACGATTGGGCATGAAAGTTTCGCGTGCTATTGGGGCTGGTTCCAGATAGCCGTAATTGACGAGATGGCCTTAATTTGGATGGTGAACAGAGATGCGTCATAGGGTTCGGGGACGAAGGTTGGGTAGAAATGGTGCTCACCGAGTGGCACTTTTTCGGAATTTGTCTCGATCGATTTTTTTGACCTGTGATCAGGACGGAGAGGGGTGCGCCATAGCAGAGGGTCGGATTCGTACCACCCTGGAGAAGGCGAAGGAAGTTCGTCGAGTCGTCGAGCGGTTGATCACCATTGCCGTGAAGACAAAGCGTTGTGAATCGGTGGCGTCAAAGTTGATTTGTTCGTTCGCTCGTGGCAGCGACGAGTGGAAGAGATGGCGAAGTTCAGCGGAGGGGCAAACCTGGTTGCATGCCCAAGCCAAATACATTCAGCGTCGACGGCAGTTGTTTGACGTCTTGAGAAGTCGTCGAGTGGTCAAGCTATTGCTTGACAAGATTGCCCCGCGGTTTATGGATCGCCCGGGTGGATATACGCGGGTTGTTCGCATTGCGAATCGGCGTTTGGCCGACGGCGCGAAACTGGCGTATCTGGAGCTTGTTAGTGAGGCAACTCGACTTGCTGTCACGGTTAAGAGTTGAGTCTCATTCGCTCCCAGATAGATGTGTTGGCGATTGTCGAGCATGGCCGGCGTCGTACGAACGAACGTCTTCGTGTTGTTTGTTGCTTGGCAGGCGGCTTGCCGTTAAGCGTATGATCCTACGAGACCCGTGGCCGCCGTCGTTCATCTGCTGCGACAGTGGACATGGGTCGGGGTCTGGTCGCATCGGAATTCCGCGTGGCAAAGTCTTTTGGGGTGGTCTATCTCGTTGGAGCCGGCCCCGGTGATCCGGGGTTGTTGACTTTGCGCGGTCTTGAATGTCTTCGACGCGCGGACCTTGTTCTTTACGATGGTCTCGTCAATTCCAGGATCTTGCGGCATACCGCGGCGACAGCAATTCGGACGTGTCGAGTGTACGATGACTCTGGACTTCGGCTGGACCAGTCCGATATCAATCGTCGACTGATCGAAGCGGCTCGCGAGGGCAAGACGGTCGTGCGTCTCAAGGGCGGCGATCCTTTTGTCTTCGGACGAGGAAGCGAGGAAGCGGTTGCTCTCGCACAGGCGGGTATTGCCTTCGAGGTCGTTCCGGGTGTGACGGCAGCAATCGCCGCAGCCGAGTATTCGGGAATCTCAGTCACACATCGTGAGCAGGCGTCGGCAGTGGCTTTTGTAGCGGGGCATGAAGATCCCGCGAAGAACGGACCTCGGCTCGACTTCGCCGCACTCGCAAAATTTCCCGGGACGCTGTTTTTTTATATGGGGTTACACCGACTGCCGCACATCGCAGCAAGCCTCATCGCGGCCGGGAAGGGGTCAGAAACACCAGCCGCGGTCATCAGCCAGGCCAGCCTGCCGACTCAGCGAACCGTGACTGGCACGTTGGAGACAATCGCGGCAGACGTGGCAAGCGCCGGGTTGCGGCCGCCGTCACTGATTGTGGTTGGCGAGTGTGTGAGGCACCGTGAACGAATTGCCTGGTTCGAGCAGCGTCCACTGTTCGGCAAGCGAATTGGAGTGACACGGGCTGAAGAACAAGCGGAGCTGCAGTTGAGTCGGATTCTGGAACTCGGTGCCGAACCGGTGCTGATGCCGACCTTGCGAATTGAGCCCCCAGAGACGTGGGCTCTTGTGGACGACGTGATGCGGCGTCTTGGCGATATGAATTGGATTGTGTTCACCAGCGTCAACGGTGTGCGGAGCTTCTTTGGTCGGCTGTGGAAAAGCGGCTTGGATTTGCGAGCATTGGGGCAAGCGCGATTGGCGGCAATCGGTCCATCCACCGCCGAGGCGCTGAACGAATTTCATGTTCGAGCTGACATCTTACCGTCGACCTTTCGAGCCGAAAGTTTAGCCGAGGCGCTGCGTCCGCTGGTTGCGAACAAGCGGGTTTTGTGGGTGCGAGCCGATCGCGCGCGGGACGTCTTGCGGACAGAGTTGACGTCGGCAGGAGCACGGCTCGAAGAGGTGATCGCGTACCGACATCACGATATCGAATCCTGGCCGGACGATGTTGTCGAGTCGCTGACAAACGGCAACCTCGATTGGATCGGCGTGAGTAGTCCGGCGATTGCTCGCAACATCGCGCGGATGTTGCCATCGGCCGCATGGCCAAACGTTGGTCACACAATTCGAGTGGCCAGCATCAGCCCAGTGACGACGGCAACGTGCCGAGAAGTCGGACTTCCGGTTTCTGTGGAGGCGGCCGAACACACTTGGAACGGCATTTTCTCAGCCATCATGCAGGCCGAACAGGCCGTTGTCTAAAGTCAGCGCCGGGCTGCGCGAATTGGCCGTTGGTGTGTTGCTGTTGCGGCGGCAGTTTGCTCCGAGGTTCTCGATTCGGAGTTGATCGTGAGTACGGGAATCGACTTGGGCATATGCGACAACGTGCCGAGTTGCACCAGTCGTTCGGCAAACTCCGGCAGGTGAGCGTTGAGGAAATCCAACAGCACTCGGTGGCGTTGCGGGTGCCAGCCGTAGTGTTGAAG